>JANPKE010000153.1:0-2250 GCA_031425875.1 Nitrospirota bacterium | reverse complement strand
ATCTTTTCCCTGAAGCTCGGCCGGTTTCAGCGAAGCCTCAAGGTATGGGCTCTTCCCTGAACAGGCTGGAATGACAAGGGAAAAGAGCAGCAACCAGACAAATCGTTTCATCGTGCTATCTCCTCTAAGACCAATGGGCATGTTCAAGCGGGAAATTCTATCTCCGGCTCGAAAGCCTGTCAAACTTTCGTATTGACTTCTTGCAGTGAAGTTGAGTTCTCCATAGAATGACCGATAATAGGTAATAAGGGTATCGCCTCATGATCTCTTCGCTAGGAAAGGGACAATTATGAAAATCTATCTCGATACTGCCAACGTCAAGGAAATCCATGAAGCGGCCAGCCTAGGATTGCTCGATGGCGTGACCACGAATCCTTCCCTGGTCGTCAAAGAGGGCCGAAGTTTCAGGGAAATGCTGCAAGAGGTCTGCAAGATAGTGGATGGACCGATCAGCGCTGAGGTTGTGAGCGTGGAAGCGGACGCCATGGTGAAGGAAGGTAAAGAGCTCGCCAAGATCCACAAGAACATCGTGGTCAAATGCCCATTGATTCCGGAAGGCCTAAAAGCAACAAAGCGGTTGGCGGCCGAGGGAATCAAAGTGAACGTGACCCTCTGTTTTTCACCGACACAGGCGTTGTTGGCGGCCAAAGCTGGCGCTTGGTGCGTCTCGCCGTTTATCGGGCGGCTCGACGACATCAGCACAAGCGGCATGGAGCTCATTCGACAAATCTTAACGATCTATAAGAACTATGACTACAAGACCTTGGTGTTAGTGGCAAGCGTGCGCCATCCGCAGCACGTTGTCGAGGCGGCGTTAGCAGGCGGTCACATCTGCACAATGCCCTACAGTGTGTTTCAAATGCTTTTCAAACATCCGCTGACCGATGCTGGACTGAAGAAGTTTTTGGACGACTGGAAGGCGAAGGGGCAGCAGTAGCAGTTGTCTAGTGGGGGTGAGCTCCGCGTTCGGAGGACGTTCACCCCCACTCTTCTTTCAAACAGAAGATGAGTACCCGCTAATACTCTCCCAAGCTACGCCGAGTCGATTTCTTTTCTTGCCCTCCGAAACACCGCGTGAAACATCGAACGGGTCAATTTCCCGGTAAAGGTGTTTTGTTGGCTAGGGTGATAGGACCCTAGTAGGATCAGGCCCCACGGTAAGCGATAGGCGACTCCATGGCCGAATTTTGGGACTGTTGGCATAGCATGCCCTTGTGTCCGAGAGGTCTTGAGGTAGTGATCGAAGGCGATCTTTCCTAGTGTAATCACTACACGATGATTTTTCAAAAGACGAACTTCATCCTGTAAGAATCGGCTGCAGCGTTGAAACTCATCGGGAGCAGGTTTGTTCTCCGGCGGTGCGCACCGCACAGTTGCGCCGATGTAACAATCCGTCAATGATAGGCCATCCTCTTGGTGCGTCGACAAGGCCTGGTTGGCGAATCCATACCGAAACAGAGCATCATACAACCAGTCCCCACTCCGATCACCGGTGAAGACACGGCCTGTTCGATTTCCACCATGGGCCGCGGGAGCCAGTCCAAGCACATAGAGCCGAGCTTGGCAATCTCCGAAGCCGGGAACCGGCCGCCCCCAATAGGTCCAATCACGATATTGCTTCCGTTTCTGCCGTGCAATTTCCTGCCGATAGATGACCAAACGAGGACAGGCCGCGCAATCAATGATAGTCTTATTCAGAACGGTTAGGGCTCGCATATGGGCGGCAGTGTAACACGGACGGGCCCCTTTGCTTGCTGGCGATTGGGTGAGCTGTTAGCATAAATTCTTGTTTTGTGACGGCTTGTATCTGGATGCAATAGAGGAGTACGAGAATGATCATCCGTGGTATGCAGTCCTTGCTTTCTATAGTTGGAATCGGCTTCGTAATCCTGTCAATGTGTCCTCCAGCCCTTGCCACATCAGAAACAACGGATCATGGTGGCCACAAATCAGACGTGGAGAAGGATTTGCTCTTGCCGGATTTGCTAGATTCACAATCTGAACCAGAAGACCGTCTGGTCATTTTGCCGGAGATCAAACGCGAGGGAGAACGCTTCTTTCTGAGTTCATTCAAGCTGCCCGATAAGATCACATTTGCGGGCGTGTCGGTGCCCTTGGATAACTGGCAAGTGAGAGAGCGAATCGAGTACGAGTTCTATCAATTTTTGGAGGATCAAGGTGAAAGCATCATCCTCGCCAAACGTACCGGACGGTGTTTCCCTCCTGCAGAAAAGCAGTTGGCCGACGCCG
>JANPKE010000152.1:0-2738 GCA_031425875.1 Nitrospirota bacterium | reverse complement strand
AGTGTCCTCCTGCATCAGCAACCTCCTGTCTTTACTAATTGAGGGGAACTTGACGAAGGATTTGACCAGTTGCCGCGCTGTACGCTTCCGCGAGGGTATGCACTTGAATCACCTGAATGGATCGCTCGGCTCCGGTGAAATTGAGGTGGCTATTGTCTAGCCCGTCAGGCACGATCATCGTGGTCTTTCTGAGGTCCCGGCAAGCATTCATCTTGTCCACTAATCGCCCGACCGGGTGGATCTCAGCATCCGGCTCAATCGTTCCCGACATACAGACATCTTGGCGAATGGGATCGCCGAGCAATGCCGAGGCGATGCCTACAGCAAAAATGCCTCCCGCACTGGGGCCATTTAATCGGGATGGAACCAGAATGCGCACCGTCAGGTATCGGGGGTCATATCCCACTGCCCTCGATGCAACCGCAACAGCTGTATGAAAAGAATGGACAGAGGCAGGCAACAAGTTCGAATCGCCGAGAATCTCAGGCCCCGTTCCGTCAGCCTTGTACCCGACCATGAGTTGCGCCACAAATCCAGTCCATGAACCGGTAATGGAACCAACCTTATCTTGGCCAACGCTCAAAAGAGGTAGTGACAGTGAGACCTCTGGAAACGGTAACGGCTTCCCACTCTGTTGCTGCTGTGGAACGTCGGACGAGACGTTATTCTTAACTAATGGAGAACGGTGTCCCCCTTGTGAAGATGGCGGCGCTGGGGAAATGGTCACTGGCAAATACGTCTTCACCTCGCCTAGTTGCCGACAGCCCGGGTATTCACGGTCCGTGTACAGATCAGCTTGCCCTGACCGAGGGCAGACCCAAGTGTCGGCCCACACTAAATCTAGAGAGGCGTTGTTCCCGATGAAGAAGGCCAGAAAGAGCAGTGCAGCCAGACGCTGCACGTGTTGATGTTTTAATAGATCCTCGGCCACGTATACCTTTGCCTCAAGCAAATACCGCAGCTGAAGCCTATCCCTCGACCAGAAGTTCGTCAACGGAAGCGGAGACTATAGAACTATTGAAGAAATGGGTCCGACATTACCCAGGCAAGGCTTGATACCAGCCGTTGGCCTGAACGAGGGTGATCTGAATGTCGAAGAGCCGGCTCACCTGATCGCTGGTGATCAACGCAGACTTTGCTCCGTCGCCAACGATTTTCCCGTCCCTCAAGAAGATGACGCGATCGATC
The DNA here is from genome assembly GCA_031425875.1 of Nitrospirota bacterium. Lineage (GTDB taxonomy): Bacteria > Nitrospirota > Nitrospiria > Nitrospirales > Nitrospiraceae > Nitrospira_D. The sequence continues at coordinate 1,550 of JANPKE010000152.1, read as the reverse complement.
TCCGGCGGAATTTCATGCAGATGGTGCGTAACGAGGAGAACGGTCTTTCCTTTCGCAATTTGAGCACCCAGGAGATCGAGATACTGAAAGCAGGCCTTGAGGTCGAGTCCGCTGGTCGGTTCATCCAGCACCAACACCGGTGGGTCATGCACCAGTGCCCGGCCTAATAGAAACCGTCGCTGCTCACCGGTGGAGAGATGGCCAAAACGACGACCAGCTAAGGGTGCAACGCCCAATTCCTGCATCACCTCATACGCCCTGCTCAGCTGGGTTTTGCCGAACTGTTGGTATTCGTAGGTGTCGTTGCTCGCATAAAACCCAGAGAGGATGACGTTCAATCCTTCAGCACAGATCAGATACTCTCGTTGGAGATCGTGCGACACAATGCCAATTCGCTTCCGCAGATCCCAGACGTTCCAACGCTCCTCACCGAAGAGCGCCATCCGTGTTTCATTCTTGGGCATCGCATGCACTTCACCCGCAAGCAATTTGAGCAGCGTCGATTTTCCAGATCCATTAGGACCAAGGATCACTACATGCTCACCTTCATGGAGTGCAAATGAGAAATCTGAAAACACGCAGGTGTCACCTCGATAGACCGTGGCATGCTGGATCTCAAGGATTGGGGGACCGCTCGCTGATCGGGTCAACTCTTGAACTGGAGAAGCAATTGGGCCGCCAACTGGTCGCCCCGCATCCCGAGCCTGCTCAAGCCCAGCGCGAGCCAATGCGTCGGCCCGTTCGTTCTCTGGATGACCATTGTGCCCTCGGACCCAGTGCCATTCGAGTGAGTGGGTGGCAGCCAGCGCATCGAGCCGCCGCCACAAGTCCTCATTCTTGACCGGCTCCTTACCGGCTGTTTTCCACCCTCGCCGCTTCCAGCTGTGGATCCATTCGCTGATACCCTTCTGAACATATTGCGAATCAGTGTAGACCCGTGCCGTCACCGGCTGTGCAAGGAACTGCAACGCCTCAATGACTGCCAGCAGCTCCATCCGATTGTTTGTCGTCGCCGGTTCACCACCACAGAGCTCCGTTTCCGCAGCACCCTTCCGCAGCAAAACCCCCCACCCCCCAGGCCCTGGGTTCCCACTGCAGGCACCATCTGTGTAGATCTCGATCATTCGGCTCTTCGTTCCATGATTGGCGCCAGGATTGTACTACGACACCTTCTCATTCGACTATCTCAAATGCGACAAGGCCAAGACCGGCCACGTGACTCGGTTGGAGAACTTCAGTACAATGAGGCGTCGAGCGTAACATTTTGGAGCACGCACACTCTGCGTACCCTCTTTCTCATCGGCACAGGCGGGTTCATCGGTTCAATCCTTCGCTACCTTTTGAGCGGCTATGCGCAACAGCTGAGCAAGAGTATCCAATTTCCATTCGGCACCCTAGCCGTCAATGTTGTGGGATGTGCGTTGGTCGGCTTCCTTGCTGAGCTCGCCGATCATCGAGGCGCCCTCTCAGGGGAAACCAAGGCTTTTCTGATCGTCGGTCTATTGGGTGGATTTACCACCTTTTCAGCGTTCGGCAACGAAACGATGAAC
>JANPKE010000151.1:0-4300 GCA_031425875.1 Nitrospirota bacterium | reverse complement strand
GTACGGGCATACCCCAGAACCGAACCAGTTCGGCTCCAACCTCCGCAAAATCGCACCCGAAGTTAGACCGCTCGACCTCGGCAAGCGAACCCTCTAGGTAGGCGGCTTCAATCAGCGCCGATTGCGCCCGCTGTGGGATAGTCTGATAGAGCACGAAGTGGCCGATGTCGCGTAGCAAGCCTTCGACGAAAAATCGCTCGCTATCGTTGATCCCGCAAGACTTCGCAATCTTTCCGGCCAGCAACGCACAGAGGACGCTCTTGCGCCAAAACTTAGGAACATCCATCAGTTGAATCGGCATCCCGGAAAAGGTCCGGCCGATGGTCGTCGCGGTGACCAAGTCGTTGATGGCCTGTATGCCGAGGAGATTGGCGGCACGAGTGATGGTGTCGATCTGCCTCGGAAACCCATAGCGGGGGCTATTGACGATGCGAAGCAGCCTGGCGGAGATAGCCGGATCCATCTTGAGCACATCGGCAAGGTCGTCCATGGTTGAATTGGGGTCGTCCACGACATCCCGTACACGGAAGTAAATCTCCGGTAACGTGAAGACCGAGGTGCAGGACTGGACCAGTTCCTGGGCCGATGGCATGGTAGATGCTCCTCCCCGTTGTCTGTGGATACAGACCGGCTCTCTGCCTTCTTTATCGGCGACCAACGGATAAAACTGTAGAGAAACAAAGGGGAGAAGTCTGGAATGTTTATAGGATCAAACGTTGTGCGGCTCTCAGCGATTCGTACTATGCAGCTCGATGAGGTTTGGGCCTTGGCTCCAAGGCAATCTCCAATCGACAGCCAGAGGTGGGAACAATCCTTCGCCGCGTGCGGAGTTCGTACCCAGCGTACGTCCGCTTCTCAGACTATGACTGCGTGCTACCGATGGTTTGGGCGCGTTTCTTGTCCAGCGCGGCCCAGCGGGCATAGAGGCGCTCGACGTCGGCCTGTGCGGCGTGAAGTGCGGCGTAACGCTCCTGCAAATCAGTAGCGGAGGACGCGATGGACGGATCATTCACTGCGGCTTGGGAGGCGGCAACCCGTGCTTCAGATTCGAGGATTTTCGCCTCGATCTGGTCCCATTCCCCTTGTTCTTTGTATGACAACCCTTTCCGTTTGGACCGGGCCCCTGGAGTGGAGTTCCCCTTTGAGCGCTGAGATTTGCTATCGTCCGGGACGGTTCTCCCCTGCACGGCTTCCCATTGGGCATAGTCGGCGAACCACTCGGCACGACCTGTCCCATCCAGCGCAAGCAACCTGGTCGAGACACGGTCCAGCAGCCATCGATCGTGAGTCACGAGAACGAGTGCCCCGGTGAATTCCAATAGGCTATCCTCCAGCACATCAAGCGTGGGGATATCCAGATCGTTCGTCGGTTCGTCGAGGATCAACACATCCGCCGGCTGAAGCATCAACCGGGCAATGAGCAAGCGCGCCTGCTCTCCGCCGGAGAGGCGCGAGACCGGCAAATCCAGTTGCTCCGGCTTGAAGAGGAAGCGCTTGGCCCATGAGACTAGGTGCACGGACCGGTCCTGATAGACAACCGCATCGCCACCGGCTGGAGCGAGCGCCCGCCGTAACGTAGCTTGCTGGTCCAAGGATTCTCGATGTTGATCGAAAGTCACCACGCGCAGCCGATCGGCGCGGGTGATAATTCCGGCATCAGGCGTCAACGTGCCGGCCAGCAGCTTGAGCAGCGTCGACTTGCCGCTCCCATTCGGCCCGAGCAGTCCAACCCGCTCGCCCGGCCCCAGCTGCAGATCCAGATTGCTTATGATCGATTGCGCGCCCAACGACTTCCCCAGACCGATCACCTCGATCAGTTTCTTGGACCGCCGTCCCGAGGCGGTGAAGTCGATCCCAGCCGGCCCCTTCGATTGCCGAGACTCCATATCATTCAGTTCGTCAATAAGCCGGCCGGCCGAATCAATCCTGGCCTTGGCCTTGGTCGTGCGAGCTTTCGGCCCTCGCCTGAGCCATTCCACTTCCCGACTGACTCGATTGGCTAACGATGATTGATAGTCGGCCTGGGCCTGCAAGGCCGCGTCGCGCTGCTCCAAAAACTCGCTGTACCGCCCCTTGGCCTCAAAAAGACCATTGGGGTATCGGCGGTTCAACTCCCAGACCCGCGTGGTCACCGCTTCCAAGAATCGGCGGTCGTGACTGATGACGATGAAGGCATGGGGCTCGGCCTTCAACAGACCTTCGAGCCAGAGGATCCCCTCAACATCCAGATGGTTCGTCGGCTCGTCCAGAAGCAGCACGTCCGGTTCCAGCATCAGCGACCGTGCGATCGCCAGCCGTTTCTTCCATCCGCCGGACAGCGTGGATACCGCCTGATCGGCGCGAACAAAGCCGCTGAGGCTGAGCGCCCTGGCGATGCGTCCACCCTGCTCATGGGGGTCCAGCCCTTCGTCGAGAAGGACTTGGACCAACGTGTCTTCAACCGAGTGCCCCTCCATAAACGAGGGCTCTTGCGGCACATAGCCGATACGGAGCTGCCGGCGCACAGACCTAGCCCCCCGATCCGGCTCTTCGAGTCCTGCCAAGATCTTGAGTAATGTGGATTTCCCAGACCCATTGGGACCGATCAGTCCAACATGATCGCCTTCGCAGAGCCCCAGCGATAGGTCGGTGAACAACGGTTTCACCCCGTAGCTTTTCCCAAGAGACTCACAACTGAGGAGCATGGCTGGTGGCATAATAGGTGGTGTGCAGTGTAGCCGATCGTGAGAGGCAAACGGGAATTTTTGTTCATGACCCGATGAGACGAGTCAGCCCGTGATGAAGCCAATCGACCGGTGTGGTTGGGATGTTCGGGAGGTGAACTATCGCAGGTCCACCGTCTCACCACGTCGTGCTGACCACCATGGGCGCTGGCGATAAGGAGTCGGCGGGAGGGTCGTAGGCCGGGGCGTGGTACGCCCCGGCCACGGTCAGGATCGGTTCCAGGACTTACTGATAGCGGTTGGCCCAGATGTTATAGCGCATGCCGTCGGACTGTTCCCACACCGCCAGGGCGTTCCCGCTCGCATCCACCGCGAGCTGGGCCGCTAAAGCATCGCCCGCACGATCGTTTCGGATCAACGCCGCCGTGCTCGAGGCCTTGGCCGCGCCACTGCTGCCGTGGCTTTTGGGACAGGCGGGAGGGTCAGGTTGACCAACACCAGCACAATCTCCTGGATGCAGCGCACCAGATAACGAGACATCATGTTCTCCCTCCATCATCATGAATGATTGGCTCTCCCAGAGCCTCTTCTCTCTATCGGAAAACCCTGTCACGTGCTGAAGGGGAGAGACTCCGCTGCCGGAGACGCAGAGAACCCGTTTCTGTGATCGACAGGACGGTCTGTAAGGGAAGGCTACTGAAATTGAGCACCGAGGTCGACAATGTCGCCAACAAAAGCCGGATTGTAGATCGCCACGCCGAACCGGCGTGCGGTCAGGATGCGCGCTTCTCCTATCAGCGCATCCTTCCGCTTGGACTGCCCGATTGGACGTAGATTCCGACTGCCTCATCAGATGACAACGAACGGCTGATTCCAGATCTGTCAGGGTGTCTGCACGTTTCCACAGGCCAACCTGCCCATTGCCCTGTCTGATCCAGGACAGTCAACATATGCGGAGGCAGTGCGCGGCGGCGAGTGCACACCCCACTCAGCAAAGCACTCCACCAATCTCGAAACCGTGAATATAGCCTGCCTTTACTCGAGCTCACATACTTAACCCGTTGGGCCACATCGCGAAATCCTGGATCTCCTTTGCTGATCCAGCCATACACCTCAAGGCTTTCCACCCAACGGCCTAAGGATTCCAACATACGCCCCAAGTGGTAGAGGATGTGGCGCTGTTCGACGGGTGAGACCAGAGGCGACGTGATCGCTTGTCGCAATGCCGCGACCGCTTCTTCCTGCCGGCCAAGGGCTTTCAAGCACAGGGCCATCGGCACATACGCTTTCCCCGCATATCGGGCGTCTGTGGCAGCTGTTTGAAAATCATCGATCGCTGGATGGAACATGCGCAACTCCATGAGCACAAACCCTCGTTCATAGAGCTCGGATGAAGACATCTGTTGAGGCATGTGGGCTCCTCCGTGCGTTTTCGTGCACCACAGCAACTACGTAAACTTTAAGGCAAGAACGGCGCCTTGATTGATTCCATCGCATGCTCATTATTTCAATACCTTACCGCCCACAACACAAAGAAGGTATAGGAAATTTGCAACAGAGTGAAGTGATCCACATACACTGGCTCCCGATCAATTTGCAAAACGAACGAAACCTCCACAGAGGTTGGTTCCGTCGGA
>JANPKE010000150.1:0-9135 GCA_031425875.1 Nitrospirota bacterium | reverse complement strand
AGTCGTGGCCACCGCGCCGATCGCCCCAGCTGCCCCCAAGGTATGGCCGATGAGCGATTTTGTGGCACTGATGGCAATTTTGTCTGCGCGATTCTTAAACAGACTCCTGACCGCTTTGGTCTCAACGGCATCGCCGATCGTCGTAGAGGTCGCGTGCGCGTTGATGTAGTCGACCTGATCCGGCCCGATCCCGGCCGAGTCGAGACCGATCTTCATGGTCGTGGCGATTTCCTGACCATCCTCCTGAGGGATGACCATGTGATAGGCTTCGCTGGTGGCCGCATAGCCGACCAGTTCAGCATAGACTCTTGCTTTCCGCTTCTTGGCATGCGCCCATGACTCGACCACTAATGTGGCAGCTCCCTCGCCCATGACGAATCCGTCCCGGAGTCGATCAAAGGGGCGTGAGGCTCGCTCTGGAGCATCGTTAAACTCGCTGGAGAGGGCACGCAAGGAACAGAACCCGGCAAACACGAGGGGAGTAATGCTCGCGTCAGCTCCGACGGCGATAATCACATCGGCCTGGCCGCTACGAATGCATTGCAGGGCTTGGCCAAGGGCATGGGCACTGGAGGAGCAGGCCGTCGAGATCGTGAGATTTGGGCCTTTGGCACCGTGTGCCATGGCGACGATACCTGACGCCGAATTGAGGGTGATCGTTGGAATAAAATTCGGGTGGACGCGATGCGGTCGTTGCGTTTTAAAGAGCTGTGTGATTTCACGCTCACCCATCACCATCCCGCCCATGCCAGCTCCGACAATGACGCCGACGCGATGGGGAGCCTCCTTGGCCATACTCAGATCGGCATCGGCGAGTGCTTCTTTCGAGGAGACTAAGGCGAATTGCGCGTACCGATCCACGCGACTTGCCTGCATCGTTGATAAATACTGTTCCGGTGAGAAATTGTGGATCTGCCCGGCGACCCGCGAACGATAGCCGGACATCGGAAACCATCCCAGGGAAGGAATCGCGGTAATCCCCGAGCGACCCGCAAGGGCTGCCTTCCAGAACTCACTGACGCCGATCCCGATGGGAGAAATCACCCCGAGACCGGTAATGACTACGCGCGAGGCCATGTTTCTTCCTCCTTATGGGCGCACACGGCGCCTTTCTTACCGGAAGACCGATGGACAGTCAACTAGGAAACCTCTCTTTAGTGCCTAACTTTTAGTAACAGATAGAGGCCGAAGCTGAGAAACAGCGTGTTGGCCATCCAGCCGGCAAGCATGGGAGCCAACACTCCCCCTCGTCCGAGTGCAATGGCGACGGAGTGTGTCGTCCAGTAGCAGAATCCGACGATGAACGCTTGTCCAATACCGACGGCCATGTTGCCACCACGGACTCCGCTTCGCCGCAAACTCAACGCAATGCCGACGAGCACCATCACGACCGTCACTAATGGGAATGCGACACGACCGTAGTAGTCTGTCAACAGACGGGCGAACGAGAAACCTTCGTGCTGAAATCGCCCGAGGTAGTTTCGAATCTCTTGAAACGTCATAGTTTCCGAGTTCCCCAGAACTGAGGATGAAAAATCATCGGGAATCAATGGAATGCTGATCGCCTGTTCTGTGAACAGCGCCAGCTCTACAGTCTCGTCCGATTGAAAGCGGCGATGAGTCCCGTTTAGCAGGGTCCAGCCTTGGGGTGTATAGCGGGCTTCAGCCGCTTCCGTAATCCGGTCGAGTGTAAACGGCGGACGAAAATAAAAGATTCGGACACCCCGAAGGATTTTGCCTGCGACATCGATCTCATTGACCTCCATCAGGCCGTCCGCGCTGATACGGGCCCAGGGTTGGGTGGCTTTGACGGTGACTGGAGCCGGTCGTTGTTCGATCTGGACCGCACGGATTTCTTCGGCTTTCTCGGACGCGAGCGGAATGACGGTCGAGCTGAAGAGAAAGAGAATCATAGCCACGCCAGTGGCAAACAGGAGAAAAGGCGAAGTCATCCACAATAAGCTGATCCCACAGCTACGCATGGCGGTGATTTCATTACTGCGCGCAAACAGACCAAGTGTCAACAAGGTCGCCACCAAGATCGCGAACGGAGCGACTTGGAAGGAAATAGCCGGAATTTTTAACGCGAAGTACGTGAGGATCGGAACGATCCCCGATTCATAACGCAAGAACCGGCGGACTTTCTCGAAGAAGTCGATCACGAGATAGATGGTCACCAAACCAGAAAAGCACATCCCGAAGATTTTCGAGTATTCGCGAAGGATGTACCGGAAAAGAATCGTCATGCTGCTATTGCCTGCTCATCCGTAAAAAAAGTGCGACGGTGATGATGATAAAAATAATATTAGGCAGCCAAGCACCCGCAAAGGGATGCAGAATCAGAGCCGTCACCAGAAAGTCGCACCCGACATTCAGGATATAAAACGCGATGATGATACCCACGCCGACAGCAAACCCGCCGACCCGTCCGGACCGCTTCGAGACGATGCCGACTGGCACGCCGAGCAGACAGAATACAAGCGACGCGGTCGGAAAAGCCAAATCTTTATAGTATTCCATCAGACGACGAAGCGAGCCGGCATCCTTCCCCCCGGACTCGGCCAGCCGGGCCATGATCTGTGCATAGGACGGGCGCTCTTCACTGGCCGAATAGCTGCTGAGGTTCAGATCGATCTTGAGATCGTAACGGGCAAACGCAATCTGCTGATACTGGTCCACCTGACGCGGCCGGCTATGGATGACTCCATTCACCAGCTGAAGCGCGACCTGCGCATGGGCGGCATCCATAAACACGTGGTATTGTTCCGCCACGATGACGCGAGGTTCTTCGGGCACGCGTTCATCCGAGATAAAGATGCCCTCCGCCGGACGGCCTGGCTCACCTTCTGGAACATAGATCATCATGCGCGGAATCGGCTCATTGAAGGTGCCTCGCTCCAAAGCTAAAACAAGCTGATCTTTGAGCAGATTGAGTGCCACCTTCTTGAGATTCAATGAGCTCCAGGGCTGTCCCCATTGAGACAAGATCAAGGTCAGCGTAAACACACACACGGAGAACAGGAGGACCGGCTGCGAAAGCCGAAAGAGACTGAGCCCGGTCGCGCGCATGGCAACCAATTCCTTGTCAAATGACAACCGGCCAAATGCCGTGACCGACGCGATCAGACCTGCGATCGGAAGCGTGAGCACAAGGCCGGAGGGAAGTAGCATGGCAATCACTTTGAGGACAGCCCAGAACCCGACCCCCTTGGACACCAGCAGTTCGACAAGGCGCAACAGCTCCCTAGTCAACATGACAAAGCAGAGCGCACCGAGACTGAGACCAAACGGAGAGAGCAGTTCCGTGAAGATATAGCGATCAAGCAGTGTTCGTAAGATCACAGAGTGTCTAGATGGGAGAAATTCTGATCACTATAGGGAAGTCCTGCCCGCCTGTAAACACAGCAGAAACTCTCCTCCGCAAAGATTCGCTTGACAGGGCCTAAAGCCTATGTTACATGCTGCGCGACTTTCCATTCACACGATGGGTTCCGTGAGCGATGCATCACTCCTTCAGGTTCCCGTCCCTTCTTCTAGCCAAATTTTTGCCAAGTCCATTTTCTGTTTTGATACAGGGCGATTGCGTGGAGCTGCTACGCAACCAGTCGTAGTCGTTGATAAAAGGAGGGTTTCTGTGAAGACAAAAGGAACGGTCAAGTGGTTCAATGATCGAAAAGGGTTTGGATTCATCCGGCTGGACAGCGGAGAAGATGTCTTTGTCCACTACTCCGCCTTACAAGGAGACGGCTTCAAGACCCTCAAGGAGGGGGAAAACGTCGAGTTTGAGATCGTGCAGGGAGCCAAGGGGCCTCAAGCGGCCAATGTGCTCAAGGCGGAGATCGCCGCATCGTAAGTGGTCACGTCTTCCGTTTTTTGTTCCGGTAGAAGAGCCGGCCCTCCAATCGGAGGACCAGCTCTTCTACGCGAGTGCTTGCTGCCTGATTCTTCCATTTCCTAGACAAAAATCCTTGCGACTGTTAGCGTTTGAGCGTTTGATTGTTCTGATCGTGGAGGTATTGTTGTGCCCCCGGATCGAAGTCGAGTTCTTCAACAAGCGCAGCTCCTCGCTTCCCGCGGACAGTACGAAGCGGCCATAGCCGAATGGAAAAAGCTGGCCGCAGATTCCCCCGCCGACGGCACCATTCATAATACGATCGGTGATTTGCAATTGAAGCGAAACGCTTCAGGGGAAGCCGCTTCTGCATTCTTGCAGGCGGCCTCGGCATTCCGAGCCGAAGGCGCGACCCTCAAGGCCATTGCCGCCTTTAAGAAGGTGCTGAAATACGATCCCGCTCGATATGAAGTCTATCGCCACCTTGGTGACTTGAATGTTGAACGTGGACTCATCAGCAGCGCGGTCCAGGACTACCTCACGCTGGGGAAGCACTACCTGAAAGAGCGTCGTGGAAAAGACGCGCTCGAGGTTTATAAGAAGATCGTCCTCCACGATCCATCAAATCTCAGCGCACAGCAGCGCGTCGCCGAACTCTGTGTCCAGGAAAACCAACAAGATGAAGCGACCACCGTGTATCTTCAGCTGGGCCGTGAGCGATCAGCGCAAGGGCGATACGATGAGGCGAAAGACGCGTATCTCGCCGTCCTCAGGATCGACCCTGCGAACAACGAGGCAGCCCAATTCGTGGAGAGTCTGAAGAAAGGTGGAACCGGATCGACCAAGACGGTCAAACCAGGATCCAGTGCTCCGGCACAGAAACCGTCGGAACCAGTCGATCTTTTGGCTGAGGCCGTTCGTCGCATTGACGAAAAACAGTATGCCGGCGCAGAAGCGATTCTGAACCAAATGCTCACACGAGAACCAGGGAATCCCCAAGTCTGTCAACTCCTGGCTCGGTTGCACTTGCAACGTGGGGATGTCCAAGTGGCGCTGGGAGAATATCGTTTCTTGGCTGGGGCCGCGTTGCGGGCCCATGACCTCACACTTGCGGAATCGTTGATTCAGGAGTTCTTGTCCGCAGACCCGAACTCCGTTCCGTTACTGGAACTGAACGGAGAACTCCTCGAAGAAAAAGGCGATGGTGGGGGAGCCGCCATCCAGTATGCAAAGGCCATCGAACTCTTGCTTGAGCATCCGGAGCCAGGCATGGAAAGTTTGCATGAGGAGCTCTTTGAAAAAGTGCGATCGCTATCCAGTGATGACGCGTTCCTGAATCGACTGACGACAAGAATGAAGGGAGGGGCCTCGGACGAACGGAGTGAACCTGTTCAGACTGCGTCTCTTGTGAGCGTGCCATTGAGCCACGTCGATTCCCTACCGACCGGTGGTAACTCATTGAGAGCTGATTCAGACAGTGTTCAGGCAGTCCGTCCACACGATCTGATGAAGGAAGCCCAACAATTGTCGGTGGCAGGTGCGAAGCCCAACGACGTCAACCTGGTTGCCAAGGACAGTGGATCGCAGAAAACTAACATTGAGTCGAAAACTGCTCCTCATGGACACGGTGCTCAGAACACATCGGTCACTGCTTCGGCTGGGTCGAGTGCCAAGACGCCACCAGCTCCAAAGGTAGCAACCGAAGCCCCGGTGGTGTTACATGCGCCGCAAAATGAACCAGTGAGAGCTCCCGCAGTCGGGAAGCCAGTCGCTGCAGAGAGCGAGGTGCGCAAAGCCGAAGTCCCGCAGCCACCTGTCCCCACGCCGGCAAAGCTCGTCTCGGTTCAGACATCTGTGGAATCGGCTGCTCCGAGCAAGCCCGCCGTGGTTCCACCAGCAACCGTAAAGGAACCGATGGCGGCCTCAGACTACGAGACGCGCTATGCGTTAGGTGTCGCGTACAAGAACATGGGGTTGTATGAGGAAGCCAAGGAAGAATTTCATCTATCGATGAACAGCGACTCATACTATCTTGATTCAGCGCTCATGACGGCGGTCTGTCTCAAGGATCAACATCATCACACTCAGGCGATTCTTGGACTGGAAACGGTCTTGGCTGATCCTCGTTGCCAAGGGGCTAAGGGGCAAGCCATTCGCTATGAGTTAGGGTTACTCTATGAAGCGGAGGAACTGTGGGAGAAGGCCGCTCACGCGTTCGAGTCGATTCCTTCATTCCATGATGTCCCACAGCGACTGGTGGCCTTGAAGGGGAAACAAGGGGGAAGAGAGGTTGGGTTTCGGTACGCCTCGTAGGGTCTAATCCTCGTTCTCAATCACAACTTAGTTCACTCGATTCGGCGCTGGTCGACCTCCCAACACGGCTGCAATATTGTCGAGGCAGATGAGCCCCATACGTACACGCGTCTCAAGTGTGGCCGATCCGAGGTGAGGAAGAACAACCACATTAGGCAGCGCGATCAAACCAGCAGAAACCATCGGTTCTCGTTCGTAGACATCCAGCCCAGCGCCCGCGATAGTTTGTGCCTCAAGCGCCGACACCAGCGCCGCCTCATCAATCACCGGTCCACGGGATGTGTTGATCAGGTAGGCAGTTGGTTTCATCAGGGTCAGCTCGCGTCGGCCAATTAGGTGACGGGTCGAATCGGTGAGAGGAACGTGGAGTGAAAGAAAATCGGATTTCGCAAGGACCGCCTCAAGAGGTTGCCATTCCCACATGACGCCCGATGGCGCAGATACGCGATGACGGCCTGCATAGATCACGGACATTCGAAATCCGGACGCTCGTTGCGCGACAGCCTGCCCAATGCGCCCCATGCCAACAATGCCCAGTGTTTTGCCAGAAACATCGGCGCCCAACAGTTGGGTTGGCGTCCACCCAGGCCAGTCGCCGGTCCGGATCCAGGTGTCTCCCTTAACGATATGTCGTGCCAGCGCCAGCAACATCGCCCACGTCAAATCGGCAGTGGCATCGGTCAGCACGTCCGGGGTATTGGTAACGGTGATGCCACATTGGGTTGCGGCAGGCACGTCGATGTTGTTGTAGCCGACCGCATAGTTGGCGATGATTTTCAGCTTTGTGGCATGGGACAGCAACGAGGCGTCGATGCGATCGGTCAGTGTGCAAATCACGGCATCCGCTTGTGCAATACCCTGGTGGAGTTCCTCCAGCGTTGGTGGCCGATCTGCAGGTTTGGCGGACACCTGGTAGTATCGCGGAATCGCGTCCAACACTGGGTGTGGTAACTGGCGGGTGATTTATAAGTTTGGGCGATCCTTGGGGCGATTCTTTGTAGGAGAAATTGAACACAAGGACAACGACTGAGGGTGTCCGAAGAATTCACCCAGTAGGAGACACAACGATCCATGGCCACCTCTTCTCCATTGATCCACCCGACGAAATCTCGTGCGGTTGCGAATGACCTTCGCACCCTATTGGGCTCGGAAAAAGTCAAAGACGATGGACCGACGCTCAAGGCCTATGCTGTGGACGCCAGCATCTATCGCATTCCTCCACAGGCAGTCGTCCTCGTTGAGTCGGAAGATGATATTGCCGCAACCATCGGCTATGCCCGGTCGCGAGGAATTCCGCTGACCCCTCGGGCAGCTGGCACCAATCTCACTGGTTCGGCGATCGGTTCAGGGATCATCCTTGACGTCTCACGTCTCAATCGAATCCTTGAGTTGAATCGAGAGGAGAAATGGGCGCGAGTCCAACCGGGAATGGTCCTGGCAGAATTGAACAAACGGATCAGTTCTCAAGGACTTATGTTTGGGCCAGACCCCTCAAGCGGCGACATGTGCAAACTAGGTGGCATGGTCGCCAACAATTCTTCAGGTCCCCATACGCTCCGTTACGGCTCGGTCAAAGACAATATCCAGAACCTCAGGTTGTGCCTCACCTCATCCTCCTGGATCGAGGCGCGAGCCTATGCACTGACAGATCTAACGCTTGAACGTTTGCTCACCATGGTGCCGGCTCTGCGAGATCTCTTGGTGTTGACGCAGACCCACGCCGACCTCATCGCCGCGAAGCGACCGACTGTCAGCAAGAACAGCTGCGGGTACAATCTCTTCGGGGTGGCCGATGGATTGGCACAGGGAGTGTTTGACTTGCCCAAATTGTTCGTCGGCAGCGAAGGGACACTGGGCATCATGAGTGAAGCGACGTTGAGGCTGGTGGACAGACCGACGTCCACACTGACGGCGCTCCTGCATTTCAAAAGCTTGGAAGAAGTGGGTGACGCTATACCACAGATCCTGACGCTCCAGCCAAGTGCCTTGGAGGTCATGGATGGCAATACACTCAACTTAATCGGGCGGGCGAAGCACGGCATTCCCGCTGATGCGGCAGCGACCCTATTGCTTGAGTTGGATGCCGATTCGGCTGATATCGATCTCCAAGAGCAGGCTGATGCCCTTCGTGCCATCTGTCGGTCCTACAAGCTGGCCTCGGAACCCACACTCGCATTCGATGCTGAACGGCGGGAGCAACTCTGGAAGGCACGAAAGGCATTGTATCCGACCCTCTATCGATTCGACCCGAAGAAAAAGCCGATCAATTTTGTCGACGATGTCGTCGTGCCGGCTGAGCGCATCAGCGAGTTGATCCGCTATCTAGAGGACTTCTTTGGGGGCCAGCACGTCCCGGTGGCCATCTTCGGCCATATTGGAAACGGGAACGCGCACATCGTCCCATTGTTGGACGTGAACGATCGTGGCGATTTTGAAAAAATGGTGCAGGCCTACCAGGATGTCCATTCGACCGTGTTGAATCGATTCGGCGGATCGATTTGCGGCGAGCACGGCGACGGTCGCGTCCGTGCTGAGTTCGTCAAACGCATGTTCGGGGAGGAACTCTACGACCTCTTTGTACAGGTTAAGAAAGCCTTCGATCCTGAGAACGTACTCAATCCCGGCATCAAGCTGAGCGACGCCTCGTTTACAGACCACATCGACTACACCAGACTCTCAAAATCCTGCGCCACCTGCGCGAAGTGCAATTCGGTCTGTCCGGTGTATGACGTCTTTCAGTCCGAGGACATGAGTGCGCGCGGCTGGTTTGAAATTGTCACGGCGAATGACTACAGCTATCTCAATTCAAAACGCGTGGTAGAGGCCTGCCTCAACTGCAAATCTTGCCGGACGATCTGCCCCGCCGGCGTGGATGTGTCAGATCTGATTCTTCAGAAGCGGGCAGAGCATCCCAACCGGTTGGCAGGCTTGATATTTCGACAGCAAGCAAAAGGAATCAACTTTGACGCATTCTTGCATGTGCTGGCGAG
>JANPKE010000149.1:0-5489 GCA_031425875.1 Nitrospirota bacterium | reverse complement strand
TTTTCATCCGGCGTAACAAGGCATGGACTTCCTGCCGCATACGACCCGCCATATCGGGGTCAAGGTTGCTGAACGGCTCATCGAGGAGGAGCAAGACAGGATTCTGCACCAGCGCTCGGGAGAGCGCCACTCGTTGCTGCTGCCCTCCCGACAACTCATGCGGGTAGCGTCGGTCGAGCCCTTCGAGGCCGGTCAGCCGCAGCATTTCTTGAACCCGACATGTCCGTTCCGTCCGTGACAGGTGATGAAGCCCGAAGGCGATGTTATCGGCGACGCGCAGGTGTGGAAAAAGGGCGTACTCCTGAAAGACCATGCCGACACGGCGGTCCTCTGTTGGAATTGTTCCTGAGGAAGAGGAAACCAATTGGCCCGATAAAAATATGTGTCCGGACCGGACTGGTTCAAAACCGGCGATGGCTCGTAGGACGGTTGTCTTGCCACAGCCGGAGGGTCCGAGCAAACAGAGGATTTCGCCTTCTCGTGCAGAAAATGAAATATCGCGGATCGCCGGTCTGCTGGGATCATAGGCACAGGACACAGAACGGAGTTCCAAGATGGAAGAGGCCGGCGTGGAGAGGTGGAGGTGACCTTCGTGTCGGTCGGCATCCACCTGTGTGATGTGTGAGGGGGCGGTCATAGTGATGTTACGCTGCCCGCCAATCACGGGATAGCAACAAGGCGAGCGCTGGTAGGCCAACGAGCACGATCAAAAGGGCGGATGGGGCCGCCAGTTGGTAATACTCTTCACTTGCTTCCAGCCAGACACGGATTGCCAAGGTATCAAACCCCACCGGTCGCAACAACAACGTCGCCGGGAGCTCCTTCATCGTCTGCAAAAAGATCAAGACCCACGCCACGATGACTCCGTTGCGAATGAGGGGCAGCGTCACGCGACGCCAGGTCTCCCGAACGGTCAGACCCAGGGTGCGGGCGACTTCTTCAAGATTCGGCGTGATTTGTTGGATCGACGGTTCGAGCGACTGGAGCCCGGCTGGGAGATAATGCAGGACATAGGCGACGATCAACACGAAGACCGTACCATAAAAAAACGGCAGGACTTTTAGAAAGAGGACCAATACCGCGAGTGCGGCGACCGGTCCTGGCAGGACATAGCCGGCGTAAGCGGCTTGCAGACAACCAGTATTGAGCCAGGTTGGTTTTCGGCTGGCGAGGTAGGCGAGAGGCAGCCCAACCAAGACGCCGGCCGTGGCGGCCAGGGTTGACAGCAGGGCGCTGTTCCAGACGAAGCCGAAGAAGCGGGCGTCGAGAACTGCCTGGGCTTCCGGGGATAGGCTCCATGTCACCAGGAGAGAAACAGGGATTCCGAATGCCAAGCCAATCACGGTGCTCAAGCATGTCGTCAGCGCTGCCGTGTGCACCCATCCGCACTGGATGCGTTGCGGCGCTCGAAAGCGCCCGCTGGTCTGGTAAAACCGGCTCTTTCGACGAAACCATCGTTCGGTCAACAAGAAGAGGAGGGCCAGGATGACTAAGAGGATGCTCAGGATACTTGCAGCCTGGTTGTCGGACCGGCCGGTCATTTGCTGAAAGACGGCGTAGGTCAGTGTTTGGTAACGCAGCAGAGAGACGGCACCGAAGTCGGAGACGACGTACAGGATGACAAGGGCGACGCCGGCGACGATCGATGGGCGGAGCAACGGAAGGGTGACGAACAGCATTCTCCGAAGTGGTGACGCGCCACATGTGCGGGCGACTTCTTCAAACGACACGTTAAAGCTGAGGAGTGCACTGCGTGTGAGCAAGTAGACGAAGGGGAACGTATCAAGCGCCATCACCAAGGTGACGCCCCAGAAACTTTGGGGTGAGATGATCCTGGCTTCAGGTCCGGCGATCACCTGCCAGAGCTGCTCAACTGGACCGCCGAATCCCAAGAGATAGTTATACACATAGGCCAAGACGTAGGTCGGCATGGCGAGCGGCAGCACAAGACCGACTTCCCACAGCCGGCGGCCAGGGAATTCGAATCGCGTCACCATCCAGGCGGTCGAGACACCAAGCAGGAGGGTGAGCAATGCCACGGCACCCGCCAAAGAAACCGTATTCCACAGCAGTTCAGGGACACGAGTGGTCCAGAGGCGATGCCAAATCGCAGGATCGGCTGACAGGGCAAGGGTGGTGACATAGCCTAACGGTAAGAGGACCAGTGCCGCGCTGGCAAGGGCGGCGAGTTGAAGCGGAGAAACAGCTAATCGGCGTACGGCAATCACAGGGTGCTCGCAGCGTTACCGCATCCCGACTTGTTCGATGAGCAGCAAGGTCGGCTCTCGGAGTTCGGCGAGCTTGGTCAACGGTACTAAGGCAGCCCGGAAGCTCTTCCGTTCGGCCAGCGCTGGGTCGGCTTTCACCTCCGAATGGAGCGGATACTCTTTGTCGAGGTCGGCGAACATCTTCTGGCCGGCTTGTGCCACGAGAAATTCCACGAGCAATTTGGCGTTCTCTAAGCGGGGCGTGTGTTTTAGGATGCCGATGCCCGCCACGTTCATGATGGCGCCCATGCCCCCCTCTTGCTGATCAGGCATGACAACCGCCAGCGGAGCCGCTGGTTGTGTGGCAAGATGTCGGTAGACGTAATAGTGATTCACGATGCCCATGGCGACCTGCCCCTTGGCGACGGCGTCAACGATCTGCGAGCTTTTTTGGTAGACCTGTGTGCCGGCGTTATCCCGAAGCCCTTCGAGGAATTTCTTGGTGTGATCGTCACCGAGACTAGCGCGAATGACTGACACTCCTGCTTGCAAATATTCACTGCCGGCGTTGGGAATGGCGATCTTGTCCTTCCACGTTGGATCCGCCAAATCCACCAAGGATTTGATCTGATCAGGCTTCACCAGTGTCGTGTTGTACACAACAATCCAAAACCGGCCTGACAAGCCGATCCAGCTGTTGTCTGCTGCGCGAAATTGAGGAGGAATGGCTCGTTCGACTTCCCGCATGTTCAATGGGCGAAAGAGTCCAGCCGTGCGAGCCATTTCCAAACTGCCGGCATCATTGGTGATGAAGAGATCGGCGGGGCTGCGGTCTCCTTCCGCCTTCATCCGGTTCACCAACTCGGTGGTACCGGAGGAGAGCAGCTCGATGTGTATCCCGGTCTTTGCCGTGAAGGCATCCAGGACCGGCTTGATCAATCGTTCGGCCCGTCCAGAATAGACGGTCAACGTGTCGGCAGCAGAGGTGATGGTCGGGATGACCAGCCCGAAGAGCATCAGAAAACAGGCGGCTGAAACGCCGGCGACCCTCCGTCGAGGGGAAAGGCCTGTGGTACGAGTGGAACGTTGAAGGACCATACGCATGATTGAACCTTTTATTTCAATGTTGGGTAGAGGCTGAGTTGAAATTGATAAACCGTCTCAATAAAAGAATACCAGAAGTCCACCCAGAGGTCAACGTGTGATACCCCGCAGCAAGCTGCGGGAGCTTCATTGGCGGCAGGGGGAGCAGAGACCGTAGAGCTCGAGGCGGTGGGTTTGGATGGTAAAGCCGTTCCGTGAGGCCACCTCTTCCTGGAGGCGTTCGATGTCGCAGTTCTCGAACTCCACAATCTTCCCGCAGCCGGTGCAGATGAGGTGATCGTGGTGGCCTTTGTGCGAGATGTTGTCGTATTGCGTTTGAGTGCCGAAGTGCCGGGCTTGGGCCAGTCCCGCTTCACAGAAGAGGTTCAGTGTGCGGTAAATGGTTGCCAATCCCAGGTGTGGATCTTTGCGGGCCAGTTGGTGGTACATCTCCTCAGCTGTAATGTGCTCTTGCTTGAGAAATGCATCGAGGATCAGTTCACGCTGGCGTGTAAACTTCAGCTGGTGCTTCCCGAGGTGCTCCTTCAGGGCTCCCATTTCTTTGACATGTTTTGACATAGTGATGAGACCGATCCTCCTGGAGCCAGAATTAAAGACGAAATGAAGCGGCCGGTCAAGTAGTGTTCTTGGAAACCGACCCGAAAGTTTCTCCGCCTTTGACGGTTGCGTTTCCGGCTGGTTATAGTGAAACCTTCACGCACAGAGCGAGGAGACCGTGAGAACGCCCAACCAGATTGCCGTCGACCGTGCCTTGCTCTTGTATGTCCTGCAACTCGCTGAGCCGCTTGGTCCGCTGAGCGATGTCAAGCTGCAGCAGCTCTGTTTTTTGTGTGAGCTCCAAACCTTTGCCAAAGGCCTGAAAGCGTTCCATTTCGAATTCTTCCGCTTTGCGTACGGAGCGTTCAGCAAAGACCTCGATAACGACCTGACTTCCCTCCGCCGGAAAGGACGGATTGAAAACTTCACGGTATCGGATCAGGCCAAGGAGGAAGCGATCCCCTTACTCCTGCACGCGATCGAAGGGGTGGAGGCCAATGAAAAGGTCAAAGATATTATGGATGCCGTCGTCGCGGCCTATGGACCACAAGACAGCGGGACCATCACCAACTCCGTTGAATCGGTTCAG
Source organism: Nitrospirota bacterium (assembly GCA_031425875.1). GTDB lineage: Bacteria > Nitrospirota > Nitrospiria > Nitrospirales > Nitrospiraceae > Nitrospira_D. Next base: position 1,052 of record JANPKE010000149.1, on the reverse strand, counting down.
TTGAGCACCCCACAGGACCCTGAGCTCAAGATTCCCATTCGCGATATTGTGTTCCACACCACGTTGCTCGTGCCGCATCGGATCGAGGTGCAAGCTGAATTTACGCTGCCTCCGGTCATCGTCACAAAACTCAACCACGTGCTGGGATATGACAGCCGACCTGTCATCGATACTCAGAGCTGGTAGAGCTCGCCGTACTTTTTTTCCGCATAATTGAGAAAAGGTTCAGGACTCACCGTTGCCCCTGTCACGCGCTGGGCGAGGTGGGCCGGCGTGAACATGCGACCCCAGCGGTGAATCTTCTGCTCGAGCCACCGGCGCAGGCTTAACAATTGGCCTGCCGCAATCTCATTCTCCAGATTCGGAATCTCCAACGTGGCCTGCTCGAAAAATTGGACGGAGTAGAGGTTGCCTAAGGTATACGTGGGGAAATAGCCGAACGCCCCGAATGACCAGTGGACGTCCTGTAACACCCCCTCTGCGTCAGAGGGTGGAACGATACCCAAGTATTCCTCCATCTTCTGATTCCAGATGGCGGGTAAGTCTTGTGGTTGAATCTTATCTTCCAGCAGATCCTGCTCGATTTCGAATCGCAGCATGATATGGAGATTGTAAGTCAGCTCATCGGCTTCTACGCGAATCAACGACGGCTTGACGCAATTGATGGCGGCATAGAACTGGTCGACATCCACGCCGCGCAGCTGGTCATGAAAGGTCTGCTGTAATACGGGGTAGAAGAAGCGCCAAAAGGACCGCGAACGCCCCACGCAGTTCTCCCACAGGCGGGACTGACTCTCATGAATCCCGAGGGACACCGAGTCACCCAACGGCGTCCCGAAATACCGTTGATCCAACCCTTGATCGTACAGCCCGTGCCCACCCTCATGGATACAACTGAAGAGGCAGGATTGTAATTCATGTTCATGAACACGGGTGGTGACGCGCACATCAGTCGGATGAAACGAAGTGGTGAAGGGATGGGCTGACAGATCCAGACGGCCACGCTCGAAGTCATAGCCCATCGCCGTCAAGACCAGCCGTCCGAACTCCAG
>JANPKE010000148.1:0-7094 GCA_031425875.1 Nitrospirota bacterium | reverse complement strand
GGTATTTCTGATGGTCAGCTTGCGACGGACCCTGCCGCACAATCCATCTTTGAGGAATTCCGTTCAACGGCCACGATGCTCTTCACGAAAGGATCTGGCGGCTTTTTACCTAATGGTGGTGTCACCGCACGAGTGCACCGGATCATCTGATTCATCCGCATTTAGGCAGGAGTCACGCCTATGCCAGAATTGGCAGCGATATCAAACCCGGCATTGCTCTTGAATTTGGTTGGATGCAGTCTGTCGATCCCGATGAGGTGGTAGAAAGCGGGACATATCGACTGACCTATCAATTTAAACCACGCCCAGAAGAAGCTGGTTGGTGGTCTTTTAGTGCCGGTGAGGGTGATGAAATAGGACCACCACTGCGGTTAAGTACGAGTGAGTCACCTGAAAATCGTGGACAAATCTGGCTTCAAAACGGTTTTTTTCTTGGAGGCGGAAACGCTTTGTTTGCCACTTCAGAGCATCGACCGAGAATACGGGTAGTGACGGGAGTTGCGGCGCCAGAAATAGGCACATGGCATGTTGGGGATCGGGTGTTCAATGCGCAAACCGCATCAGGAGGATGGAGCGGATGGGTATGCGTGGCATCTGGCGACCCTGGTATCTGGAAGGGCTTTGGGCAGATCGAGGCCTGAATTCTCCAAAAACCTGAGCGCGTTGCGTGGCAACTCAGAAAAATCAGTTGATCGCTGATTTATGCAATAAGTGCAATTTGAAAAACTAAAATGGCGTCAGGCATGACGATTGACTTGTTTCGCTTGGTAATTGATGAGGATCGCATCTTGCAATCGAGTATCACTGGCCGCCCCATTCTGGCCAATGGTGAGTGGCAGGGACTACAGGCAGGGGAACATGATTGCAGCCAAGAAGAATTCAACCCCAAGGTTGCAGTCGATGCATTCCCAGACTCAGCCGACAAACGCGGTTGGTGAAACCGCCACGGTGGGAAATGCCTTAAGGATCTGCCGGTCAGTCGTCACCAAAGGCACCCGTAAATCTTGCGCCAAGGCAACAAACTCGCAATCGTACGCCGAACAGCCGGATTGCGCCGCGAGACTCAGCACGTGATGGGACATGACGCTGTACTCATGGCCAGTCAGCCACCGTTCTGCTTCTTCGAGGATGGCCGATACTGCCTCCAATGACAGCACATGTCTGCGGACAAGCCCGATCAGCACATTCCGAAATTCTGATCGCCAGAGCAACGGAACTGCCCAGGAGGGGTCGCGCTGCAGCACAGCTTCGCTCTCAGCCGTCCGTTGCCCTTGGACATACAGATAAATCAGGAGATTCGTATCGGCCACGATCATGGCCGGCCGACCACTTTCAGTTCTTCTAAGAGCCGATCCGTCACTTTGACTCCTTTCGGTGCGCGACGAAGCGCCCGAGCACGGACCAACAACGCATCCGCATCGACCGGGACACTGTGGGTCATCTGCTCAAGAAACGAGATAACCTGAAAATTTAGGCTTCGATGCTGCGCGGCCGCTTGTTGCTTGAGTCGCTTCACCACCGGTTCCGGAATGTTCTTGATGGTCAAGGTTGCCATACTCACCCCCTCTGATTGAGTATCCACTATGCTACCACTATGGATACTAACGGAGCAGTGGTGCCCGGTCAAGACCGATCTGGAAAACATCTGAAGGATCTATGTCCGGCTTCCGAGATACAGATAGACTCGGATGAACATGTGGGTTGCAATGAGCTCGGAGGAATGAGCTAGCTCAGGCCTGCCAGGACAGCCTGCGTCGTTTTGAAATGCAGTTTGGCCTCTACGTCCAGTCGTTCCAGTCTGTGTTTCTTGATGATCATCCTTGGCTGCAAGTTCGACGGCAAGCTCGCCATTGCTGGGCCGTCTCCAGTGGTTAGGTGAGGTGCACCCAGGTGGCCACGGAAGGAACACCATTCATATCGACGATGAAGAGCATGTACCATCCCGGTGGAGCGAGGTTTCGGTTGCCGGGCACCGCTACAGCCAGCGATGTTGTATTGCGAGTCAGGATCGGGAGATCGACAAGCCGCTGCTCACAGTCGAACGAATGGGTGGTCACCCCGCCTTTCATCAAATGGGCCCAACGAATCTCGACTGCCTGTGGTGTCGGGACAGAGATCTGCTGACCATAAGTCCATTTATTAGTCACCAAACCACCAATCGAGGGCCGTGGACCTTTGAAGAGGTACGGTGGACTGAAGACTTCGAGGCGCATTTCCTCTTCCGGATCGGGCGGGTCCCACTTTACCGAATGCCCACCTTCGGGATTCCCTCCAGCAGCGACCACGCGGCCATCGGGCAAGAGCAGGGCTGTCGAGTGATAGAGGCGAGGGATGCTGGCAGTGCCCATCAACTGCCATTGCCCAGTCGCTGGATCATAAGATTCAGCCTGCAGCCGAGCGAGCGGTTCATCTTCCTGTTTGAGCGATCCGCCCGTGACGAACACAGTCCGATCTGGAAGGAGCACAGCATTCAAGTGCAGCCTTGGTAACAGCATGGGCGCAGCTGCGATGTAATTGGGGTGCGGTACGTTCAGGTCCACGAGACTCACCATCCCCGTCGCGTCGGTCTTATCCTCCTTGCCTACGGGGCCGCCACCCATAATGAGCACCTTTTGATCTTGTGCGGGCGGGAGCAGTACGCTGGCCGACTGGTTCCGTAGCACAGGATCGAGCAGGTCCGGGACGAAGGTGAGACCAACCGGGTTCTGTGTGAGATTGAGCACGCAGGGCTCGACCTGCATGGGATCGTCCATCCGCCCGCCTGAGAAGAAGACACGACCGTCCTGCATCAGGAACAGATGCGGGTAGAGTGGTAGACCTGGGAATCCTCCCGGCAGATGCAGCTGCTGCCACGCGTCGGTCGCCGCTGAGTACAACTCTACGGCTTGGTTGTGGCCGTTCCCCGCTTCGTTGAGGCCGGTTGTCGCAAGCACCCGGCCATCGCCCATCGTAATGAGCGTGGGATACCAGCGTCCATGCTGCATCTTTTTGGCGAATCCCCAGGACTCATTGAAAGGATCAAAAACCGCGACGTCAGCGCGGCCTTTGAACGGGTTGTAGCCCAAGGTTCCACCAGCCGACAGCATGCGGCCGTCCGGCAAAAACGCATCGCCGCCGCAGAAGAAATCGAAGGGCTTACCGTCGGCAGCCCGTAGTGTGGCTGGGTGGGAAAAAGTCGGTGCTTCGGGGACTGGGTCCCACACTACGCTGGTGAAGACGCTCTTCGCCTCGTCACCGAAGTCGGGACTCGCAAACCGTACGGCGCTGCTTCCCGAACCGGCGAAAAACAGGACCTTGCCTGTCGGCAGGAGAGCCGCGTGCACGGCCAGGACGCCGGATTTGAATGGGAGCACGTCCCACCGTCCTTCACGCGCTGGGTCTGGATCTAGATCGAAGACCTTGTACAAGCCGGCATTCTGCTGCGGCGGGTTGTCGATGTTCAGTATGATCAACTTCCGGGGACCGCCGAGACTCGCTACCGCAAGACCACCGCCCTGGTTTTCCCATGAGAACCAATCAGGAACGCCCATCCAAGGTCCCCAGCTGTCTACGGCTCCGGTAAGCTGTAGCCGCGCGGCTCGCCTGAAGAATGCCTGGTTCTGCCCAATGGCGTTGTCAATCTGGAAGATGATGAGATCGTGATCGCCGGTTTGTTCACCATCGACCACGGTAACCCCGGCCCCTTGGTTTTCCCAGGAGAACCAGTCCGATACCTGCTGCCACCCACTCCACCCATCGGTGACGCGCCCGTCGGCATCAAGCTGTTTCCCAATTTTGTAGAAGGCCTGGTTCTGCTGCGGAGGGTTGTCGATCTTGAAGACGATCAGCTCCGGACGGCCATCGCCATTGAGATCACTGACCGCAATTGCACCATGCTGGTTCTCCCATGGGAACCAGTCGGGGATTTGAATCCAGTCACTCCAGCCATCGGTGACGTTGCCGTTGTCATCCAATGATCGGCCGATTCGATAAAACGCCTGATTCTGTCCCTGAGGTGAGTCGATCATGAACACGATAAGATCGAGCCGGCCGTTTCCGTTCAGGTCCCACAACGCGAGTCCTGCACCCTGATTCTCAAACGAAAACCAGTCCGGTACGTCGATCCAGGGTCCCCAGCCCGCGGTGGGTATGCCGGCAGCGTCGAGCCTCTTGCCCACACGATACAGGCCTCGGTTCTTGCCAGGCGGATTGTCCACCATGAGCACGACAAGATCTTGTTGCCCGGTCCCTATTACATCACCGACAGCAATACCCCCACCGGTATTTTCCCACGAGAACCAATCAGGGATGTTTGTGAATCCGTTCGGCATGGCTGCTTCCTTTCGGAGTCGCGTAACGATCAGGTTTCCTTGTGGCGAGAGGAGTGGTGATCGCGACGGTCATGTTGGAAGAGTCTACGATACGCCGGACGAGAGTGTGTCGCAAGTCTGTGGTTTGTCTTCCTCGGAACGGAGGTCCAAAGCTTTACCTGATGCCTTTTCGACATTCGCAAGCAAGTCCTCGGATCTCGGAGTCCAACGTTTGGCCAAGCTTCGCCTGAGATTCAGTTTTTCTATCGCAAGTGAAGAGTTTTGGATAATGTACCTGTAGTTCTGTAAATCACAGATACTAAGATTTATACCTACAGACATACGGCACACTGGTCGAGCGGACCACCCGGCTCGTCCTCCTGGCCCGCATGGACGGCACGGATGCCTGGAGTGCGTACCAGGGATGTACCAAGAAGCTCCGGCAGATCCCTGCCTCATTGCGGAAAACGCTGACGTATGATCGGGGCAAAGAGATGGCGGAGCATGAGCGCCTCGCGCAACGACTCGCGATCCGCGTCTTCTTTGCGGATCCCCATGCGCCCTGGCAGCGCGGCTCCAACGAGAATACGAATGGGCTGCTGCGTCAGTGCTTGCCCAAAGGCACGGATCTGTCGGGCTATACCCACCGTGAGTTGAATGCCATTGCCCATCGACTCAATACGCGCCCACGAAAATGTCTCGACTTTGGGACGCCTCTGGAAGTCTATGCGCAACTGCGCCAGCATTCACCCGTTGCACTTGGAACTTGAAACCGCCAAGTCAATCAATCTCGCGTTAGGTCCACTTCTAGCCAGAGACCAACCTGTTGATGGGGGGAAGGATAAATAACGGACCCTGGATTTTAACAACAAGAGACGAGTTCATGTTTGATTCCCCAACACAGCCTGCGTCGTTTTGAAATGCAGTTTTGCCACAGTACCCAATCGCTCCTGCCCATGCTTCTTGATAACCATCTTCGCGGCGAGTTCGACGGCTGGAGAGGCGCCTTTGGGGAGGGTGGTGCCGACTTCGCTGGAGAGGCGTTTCAATCGAAGCAAAAATTCTGCGCGGGCCAAGATCGATGCGGCGGCCACGGCCAAGTCTGATTCGGCTTTCGTCCGCTGTTCCAGCACGATCTTTTGCCCCTTTTCCTGCAGCACATTCAGAATCAACCGCTCATCTCCGAATTGATCGGAGATGGCTCGCTCGCAGGGCACTCGTTCGAGCAGGGTTTCGAGCGCTTTGGCGTGACCCCACGCGAGGAGGCGATTCAAGTTTCGAATTTTCCCATAGAGTTCGTTGTACTTCTGCGGCCCGATCGCAATGACACTGTGAGGACAGATGGTCTTGATGTCCTGGGCCATCTCAAGAATCCGTCCGTCCGAAATCTTCTTGCTATCCCGGACCTGCATGAGCCTCAGTTCTCCTTGTGTCGTGGCGTCGACGAACACGGCGGAGATGACGAGGGGGCCAAAGTAATCGCCCTTTCCGGATTCGTCGATGCCAATACGTTCAATCGTGCGAAATGGTTGTGGAGTCATGAGATGGTCCGCGCCCCTCTAGAAATTCTTCTTAGGGGCACGGTAATCTACTCAATCGCTTGTTAGTTGGTCAATGAACTATGATGGAACTAAGAAAAGTTGTGTTTGGCTGGAGGTTGACGATGCGTACCCCACAACTCATGCGCGTAACAACGATGGTCTGTCTTCTGGCTGGAGGAGTCGCCTTGGTGGGATGCGAGACCAATCCCTATACCGGTCGGAGGCAGTTACTCATGACGTCGATTGGTCAAGAAGTGCAAATGGGGGCTCAGGCGTTCGATCAGGTCAAGAACGACCCGAAGATGAGACCGTCGCAAGATCCTCGTGAAGTTGAACCGGTCAGACGAATTGCTGCACGCATTGTCGAGGCTGCCAAACGCTCGAAGTATGCCGAGATGGCTCAACAATTTCAGTGGGAAGTGACGGTCATTAAGGATGACAAGACCGCGAACGCCTTTGCTCTGCCTGGCGGAAAGATGGCGGTGTACACCGGCATCTTTCCCATGGCTAAGACGGAAGCAGGGTTGGCGGCCGTGATGGGACATGAAGTCGTGCATGCCTTGGCTCGCCATGGCGCGGAGCGCATGAGTCAGGGGCAACTGACGAATACGGTGTTGCAGGTGGCGGGCGCGGCGATTGGTCTTAGTGGCGGTAATCCCATGCTTGGTCAGGCGACGATGGCGGCGCTTGGTGCAGGGGCACAGGTTGGGGTGTTGCTGCCCTTCAGTCGCAAACATGAATCTGAGGCCGATTATGTGGGGATTCTTCTAGCGGCCGATGCCGGGTATGACCCGCGCGAATCGGTGGCACTCTGGGAACGAATGGGGCAAGCATCGGGCGGTGGGGGACAATCTGAGTTTCTCTCCACCCATCCCAGCCACGATACCAGAATCGACCAATTGAAAGAGTGGATGCCGGAGGCCATGGCCATCTATCAGAAACGGACACCTGTGCCGGCGGCTTCGTTGCCGGATGTTGGTGGACGATAACGGTTCTCGTCCTAACCTAATCGACCATTCGTCGAATACGCCTGGGCGGTCTGCTTGTCGCGACCGATCCTGGTCCTTTATACTAACCTTGCGTGGGTGGAAGACTGGATGGTCGCTCGGTACTTTGGTATCGAGAGGAAAGTCCGGACTCCATGGGCAGGGCGCTGGGTAACTCCCAGGCGGAGCAATCCGACACCAGCACCACAGAAATCAAACCGCCGATGGCCAACGCGACGGGATCCCATCTGGTCGCTGCGGCTCAGGTAAGGGTGAAA
>JANPKE010000147.1:0-7036 GCA_031425875.1 Nitrospirota bacterium | reverse complement strand
TGAGGTCGCCTACGCCGAAACGGGTAATATGAACACCGACCTTATCCGGTTGCGAAGCACAAGCGATGGCTTCATGGATACGGTTCATCAACTGCGGAATCAATATAAGGCCGACATGGTCGCGTTGATCGTGGACAACGGTGGGGCCTATTGCGGCATCGCCTATGTCATGGCCAACGGGCCACGAGCCAGCTTTGCCAGTTACGCATTCAGCGAGACAGATCGCGAATGTGTGTCGAATAACACCCTCACACACGAATTGCGGCACAATATTGGCGATGCACATGATCGCGCGAGCGGCGGCAGCGGCGTCTTTCCCTACTCATATGGATATCGGGATCCCATCGGAAAATTCAGAACGATCATGGCCTACGCCTGTCCCAATGTCTCCTGCCCACGCGTGAAGTATTTCTCAAACCCGAAGATCTTGATCAACGGCCGGCCTGCCGGGATCGATCACCGGATCAACCCAACAAACTCCGCGGATAATGCCCGCTCCATGAACGAAGTCCGTAACGTCATTGCTGCCTGGCGCACAGGAACCGCAACTTCCGCCGCCGCAGCTCCCGACGGCTTGAAGGATTCCCCTGCAAAGTTGCGCGAAGATTCTCGCGATGGTTCGGATGATGATTCGGATAACGACTCGGACGAGGACTCAGACGATAAATCAGGTAACGATTCTCGGGGCAAGTCTCGTAGAACTCTTCCTTAACCGTTATGACACAGGAAGGACCGGCTTCCGGTCCTTCCTGTCTCGTGACTGCGCGGAGATGTCACGTTTGCTACAATGAGAACCTTGTGAGGCTAGCCCGGAATGACGATTCTGTGATTCACCGATTCAGTTATATTCTCCTCGCTGTGATCGTGGGGGTCATTATTGGCCAGCTTGCGTGGGCTGATGAGCCACCGACACCAAAGGGCTTGTGGCACTCCGTCCTGACTCCTCCCTCCGCTGGCCAACCACCAATGCCACGAAAGCCGTGGATGCTTCGCGAACGAGAGATCACGCTCGACTTCCCGCTCCTCCAGATTCTAAAGGATGCAGGAGCCAGACCGCTTCCTAGAATCACCATCGAGCTCTTCGACAATGCCAACCCTGAACTGGACGTCACCTCCACGGTCTCCCGTATCAACAACACCGCCGTCATTCGCGGGACCTTCAAGCCTCCTCTAGAAGGCGACTTCACCTTCGTCATCACCGGCAATCTCTTGATCGGAACCATCCAGATTGGCGACCGGATCTATAAGACCGACCACATCGCCAATGGCCGACTACGGCTGGTTGAACTCGACCCCGACAAAATGCCGCGGGATTGATCGTCAGTTTGCCCACGTCTATGGAGAGAGTAGCTATTCATCAACGTTCCGGCTACAATGCCTCCGCTCGGACTTGAACGTATGACTACCGCACCTGCTCAAACCAAACCGGCTCCGGAAACGCTCCTTCAACGGACATTGAATGCCGCGTTGAACGATATCGGCACGGATGCCGCAATGGCGGCCATCTTCCACCAAGAAAATGGCCCGCTTGTTGAGCATGCGTCGCGCGGATTCACACCGAGAGATGTTCAAGCCATTCTCCGCACGCTCTCAACGCAACGTGCCGCAGCCTTGACTCCGACGGCCCAAGATCCTGACGGTGGGCGTGCCATCCGCCTGCGGGTGATCACCCCCGGGGCGAAATCCCTGCTGATCATTCCGCTTCGCCATGTCAATACCGTGTACGGATGCCTGGTTATCGGACGGAAGGAGAACGCCGCGTTCTCCAAAAAGGACAAATCTCAGCTAGAGCAGATGTGCGACGGCATGACCAAGACATTGGACCGCGAAGGACTCTTCAACACCAGCGTGGTGTTGAGTCGTTCCTACGTCACCCAGGAGCCGAGTCCTCCTCAACAAATCGTAGCGGACTTGTTTCCGCCGATGGCCAAGCACTTTTCACCGGAACTCCAAGAAAAGATCGAGTCGGTGTTGGCCGACGCTCATGAATATGTGGCCTATGATCGGGCCTGGGCGTGCTGCTACGATCCACTGGCAGGAAATGTCGAGGTCTTGGGAGCTGCCGGCGATGTGAAACTCGACCCCAAAGATGCCAAGAAAGATTTAAAACCCGGTCAACGCCTGACGCTCGACAGTTCGGCGGCGGGATGGGCCGTCCGCCATCGTAAGCCCCGCGTGGATCACGATCTGGCGTCCACCCAAGGTCGCTTTCTCGATCACAAACATCTCTTCAAGGACCGGTTTCAGTCGTCACTTGTCATCCCCTTCTTCGTCAAAGGCCAGGTCGGCGGGACGTTTACGCTAGGGTCGAAAGATCCACAACGGTATCAGACCACCGATGCCCGCACGCTGGAGCCCATTATTCTCAAGCTCGCGGAGCTCTTACAGACACCGGCGCCGCAACCAGCCGCTCCTTCTCCGTCGACGGACCTCGACGGAACCGCGGGCCCATGGCCACCCCTAGCCGCCCCGTCTGAGCCGATCATTCGAAAGCAAGAGCGTCAGGCAGCGATCGGCGAGTTCAGCGCATTCTTGGCGACGGAAATTCGCGAGCCGCTCGCATCCATTCGCTCGCAACTCGAAGAAGTGACCGGTGAAGGGATCCTCGACTTCGACCCTCAGACACGGGTTGAGAATGCCATGCGCGACTTGATCCGGATTGAGGCGATCCTCAATGAGATTCTCGACTTCGCCAAGCCGCTCGAACTGAATCGCCATCTCTGCCGCATTCCGGAGGTACTCGAAAGCGCCCTCGTGGTGGTTGGAACCGACCTAGAAGCGACCCGTATTCAGGTCACCAAAGATTACGCCAATATCATTGCACCGGTACGCGGCGATGAAGCCAAGCTCCAACAGACATTCTTGAGCATTTTCAGGAACGCGTGTGAGGCCATGTCTCCCGGCGGCCATCTCCATATCCAGGTCTCACAACATCGTGCCGGACGAGGGTTTGAAGTTCAGATTCTCATCAAGAACGACGGGGTTCCGATTCCCGCTGAAATCGTCGACAAAGTCTTCGAACCCTTTTTCACCACGAAGAGCTCAGGCATTGGCCTCGGTCTGCCCAGCGTTAAGAAAATTGTCGAAGAACACGGTGGGTCTATTGCGATCGGGAGCGCCACCGGCGAGGGCACGACCGTCACCATCCGTCTGCCTGGTGTTAGCCGAGGACCAGCATTTCGGCACCGTGGGCGTGGACGCCGTCCCCCTCGTCGACCGAGCTGATACGTCCGTCCTTTTCTCACTCTCACCACCAACGGCTCATCACAATACGATGGGATTCGAGAGACACTGTCCGTCAAGTCTCGCCCGTTTGACAGAATGATCCTCCATCGCTATGATTCACGCCTCAGAGAGAGTCATCCGAATTGAATGCGTTGAATGATGGTTATCCATTGTCATAGCTCAAAGGGAGAATGGGTATGAAACTCGTGACCGCTGCAGTTGCAACAGCCTCCGTAGTCCTATTTGGAATTTCCATGGCATCGGCCAATCCGGCGCTGCTCCCCAAACATGACGGTTATCCGATGAAGAACTCGGGGAGTCCTGTGAATGGCCAAGCGACGGCGAACGATCCCGGACAAACGGACGCGCACGGAGCCTCCACGCTGCTGAAGTCGGCAGATTCGGTCAAGAGTGCCGAACAGAAACTCATGAAGACCGATAATGAGCGTATCACGGAAGGGCAGGGTGCCGGCAGGCTTCCAAATGTCCAGGGACCTCAGATCACAATTGCTCCACCGGTGACCTCTGCAACCAAGATCACCGGCGATCGTAAAATCGACTAACGACAGATTCGGCTCATATGAAAAGGGGAAGTCCTGGACAACCGGGCTTCCCCTTTTTATTGGCTCACTGGATCATGCGTCCTATCTGATCAACCTTACCCTCTATACCCCACTATCAAGCAATCTAAACCGCCACAGTTTTTTTGCCCAGGCCCCCGCATAGTCGACACCGATTCTGGAGAACGTTCCAACCTGTGTACGCGACACCCGTTCACCTCGATCCTCGAACCAAAGTTGTCTTCCCTGTGTCATGTCGAGTCGATTCAATGACCGATTGATGCCGAACTCGCGGCAGAGCTTTCCAGGACCATCGATCAATTCCCCATCGACTTCAATCGCCCGAATCAACACAGCAGCTGGAAACTCAGCCCGTTCCGTGACTACGTTCAACATGTAGTACATACCGTAGATCAGGTAGACATAGGATATCCCTGGAGGGCCAAAGAGCACTTCCGTCCTTGCCGTCCTCCCTTTTGACGCATGACAGGCCTTGTCCTGTGAGCCGACATAGGCCTCCACCTCGATGATTCTCGCAGCAACGGTCCCATTCCCGTTCTCACGCACCAAGTACTTGCCGACCAGCGACCGAGCCACGGCCAGCGTAGGACGGTTGAAAAACGTTCGCGGGAGAGTCTTCGATATCGTCATGATCAGTGAGGCATGTGCGTCGCTGGCGCATGTTCAGATTGATGCATTGACCTCAGCGAATCGCCGTTTAACATAAACCATTCGGCAGTTCAAAAATACCACGCTACTCCTGCCATCACCGTCCGCGGATTGCCCGGCACAAAGTGAATATCGTTGACTCCGGTCGCCTCACTGCGGAGCCGCGATTCGAACGCAAAGATCGCCTGTTCCCACTTGGTATTGAACAGATTTTGGACGAACACAAATGCTTCCAGCCGTCCATGCGGCAACTTGACCGGCACACGGTACCGCTCTGAGAGATCGAATGTGATCCACGAGGGCGACGTGATGCTCCGATCCTCGATGAGCGGCCGAACGCCAAGATACGTCGCTTGCAGTTGAGAGGTGAGCCCTTCCGGCCATTGTAGGATGGCTGCTCCGTAGGCGGTATACTCAGGCGCCAGCGGGATGGCGTCCCCATTGCGGAATTCCGCATGGGTCCAGGTAAAACTGCCGTTCACATAGAACGGTCCCCAGACCTGTCCTCTGGCGGCCACTTCCACCCCCTGGCGCCTGGTGGCACCGCGAATCTCTGTTGTCCCCTCGTCGCCGATCAGAACGAGTTCCGACTTGAGGTCCAATCGCCAAGCTGTGGCGATCAGCTCGAGGCCCTGCGGACCCCACGGCCTGGAGCGAATCCCCACCTCATAGCTTCTTGCCCTGGCTAATGGGGAAGCCCCGATTGTCACGGCTGATCGGGCATCATTGCTGTGAAACCCTTCTCCGTAGTTGACGAAGAATTCTGTCCCCGCCCAGGGTCCGACGATCATGCTCATCTTCGGGAGAACAATGCCGGACCCTTTTCGCCCATCTGGTTGTTCGGCACAGGTGGCACACCGGTTGGTCACATCAAATGTGAAAAACTCTCCGCGAACCCCTCCCGACAACCTCAGCCATGAGAGCGGCTGAACTTCCGCCTTGACGAAGGGGGAATAGGACACGGTACGGGCATCGCTGTCCATCGTGGTGCTGGTCGGAGTCCGCAGGGTCTGAGTCTCCAACTTCGTATGAACGTCATCGACTCTCGTCTGAAACCCAACCGTCCCAATGGTCGGCATCCCGAAAAGCTGCACTCGTTGCTTGAACCCGATGTCACCGCCATAGATCGCCCGACGATCGAATTGGGTAAAGCCATCGCCGTTCACGGGGTCATTGAGAAACAACGTAAAATCCGTAAACAGGTCCAGCCGATAGTATTGGCCGTACGCGTTCGCAAAAAACTCCCCACCTGAGGTCGTATCGTAGTGATAGTTGAGATGGCTGGTGGTTCGTAGTGTGTGACCCCCTTCGTACGGATTGACGGACCCGAATCGATCGAGGAGACCCGCACTTGCGGCACGGAACGGAATCTCACCGGAGCCGTCCCACCTGGACTGAAGAAAGGTGGCCTGCAGGCTGAGTTCGTCCCGCCCGGTCACGTTCGTGGTCACTTTGCCGAACAAGTTGGCCCGATGATATTGGTTGTCGTTGAGATACGGGCCGTTCGTGTAGAACCCCTCAGCAGCGAATAACGTACGCACGCGGTCTTTGGTCGGAGAGAGCATGAGCAGGTACCGTTGCGTGCTATACTCACCCCCCGCTCCCTGGATAAGACCCTCTTTGACCGTGTCGCGCGTCCGAAAGTTCACCACTCCCGCCGTGGCGAAGTCTCCATACTCCGGCAGGTACGAGCCCTTATGCACATCGACTCCCTCAATTGTCTCCGGAATAATGAAGTTGAGATCCGTGTAGCCTTGTCCGTGCGCATGGGTTCGCAGATTGATCGGCATCCCATCGAGGAAGAAGCCGACATCCGTCCCATGGTCTGCGTCGAAACCCCGGAGGAAGTACTGATCCGCCTTCCCCGCGCCGCCGGAATGTTCAACGGCCACGAAGCCTGGTATCAGCCGAAGAATCTGCGCAGGACGCCCCTGAGGCTGCAGGATAATCTCTTTGTCAGGAATGAATAATTGAGAAGACGCCGCCACCGGTTTTTCACCAAGCACGGCCACTTCCGGCACTTCCAGGTCAGGCTCATCGGGATCATGGCCAAACGCGCCATCCGCCATGCAGAGCGCCCAGAGGATCAACAACAAGGAGAGAATGTGTGCCGTCTTGAGCTGCATGCCGGATCTTCAAGAATACAGGGCTACCGAAGTGTTTTCGCGGTCGTCGTCATCGTCAGCTTGCCATGCTTCACACCCTTGACCGACACCAACGCATCCGCCACCTTTTTGATATCCGTTCCCTTCCCCTTCACCACCAGCACTTCAAGACAATGATTATGATCAAGATGTACATGCATACCGGACAGAATCTGTCCATGGTAGTCATGCTGAATGTCGGTCAACGTTCCGGTGAGGTCCCGTACATGGTGGTCATAAACAAACGTGATTGTGCCGACCGTTTCTTTATTCTCATCCCATTCATCACCCACTAAACTTGCCCGGATCAGATCACGGATCGCTTCCGACCGATTCGTATAACGCCGCCGCCTGATATGCCGGTCGAACTCTTCCAGCAGGTGCCGATCCAACGACACCCCAAACCGAAGCAGCTCATCCATAATGCCTCCATTCCAT
>JANPKE010000146.1:0-1923 GCA_031425875.1 Nitrospirota bacterium | reverse complement strand
GCTGTTCTTTACGATGCGCCACGGTGTGTCACAGATCGACAGCAAGACCCATCGCGTCGGATGTCGCTTGCCGAATCAATTGGATCCAGAACGAGGTGTCGCCAAAGCCAATGCGGTAGGGGCAGCGCTCGCCCACATGATCGGCCTTGTGGGACAGCAGTTGGATTTTCTGCATCTCGCGAATTACCTCGATCCGCGAACCTTCCTCCATTGCATCAGCCGCAGTCCGAATACCAGGCAACTCTACGAGCGGGTGTCTGCCACGTTACTGCAAGGGGCCTCCGCGTACGAGCCCACCGTCGAATCGACACTTGAATCCTCGGATTTCGGCTGGGTCACGGGTTTGGAGAAGTCGATGGAAACTGAAGAAGCCGCGCAGGCGTTCGGTGTGGAGACCTCGACGGCCAAGCGGCTGATGAAAGATCCGCTCTATTGTTATCCCGATGGCAATTCCTTCTTCGACCTCTATGTTGACGTCATCGATGGGCTCCACCGGTTGGGCTCTGCGCAGACGGGGAGAGTTGCCTGCCTCTATACGCACAGTTCCACTCTGCGAGCCTTAATGATCTATTTGGACCCACGCCCTTTTCATGAAGCGTTCAGTGAGTTCAGCGACTACAAGGAAAGCCAAGACAATGTGGTGCTGCTCACGGTCGAACAGGGACGGATGTCCGGCTACTCAACAGCGGTTGGGCTGTCCGAGCGGGAGCGGGTCGCCCGGAATACCTGGGTGACCGTGGAGGCAACGAGAAAAGATCGCGTGACACTCAAACCTCGATCCCTCAAACGGATCGTGGCGCTTGTCTCCGGAGGAGATTTTGCCGGCGCCGGCGCCGCCCTCAAGGAATTGCATGTAACCGGCCAACGCATGGGGTTGGAGGTCTATTTTGTTCGGCACGGCTATCTGGGCCTGGCCAACAATTGGATCGAACGTGTCACCGATGAACATACTCGCGGTATGGGCAGCCATCCCAGCAGTCCCATCGGCAGCAGTCGCTTCGAGGAGTTCAAACAGGAGACGGTGCAGCAGGTCGCCATGCGCCACCTGGAACCCTACGTGCGCGATGGTGCACTGATAGTGCTGGGAGGGGACGGCAGCATGCGGGGCGCTCGGGCCATTTACGAAGAATTCGGCGTGCAGGTGGTTGGCATGCCGGGCAGCATTGACAATAATCTCGAAGGAACCATCTCGCTCGGGTTTCAGTCCGCCGTGACGTTGGCGGATCAGTCCATCGAATCTCTTAAAGCCACCAGCGCGGCGATGGGCAGCGTGTTTTTCGTGGAGATCATGGGCGCTGGGTCAGGTCATCTTGCGTTGGCCTGTGCCTATCAGGCGAGAGCCGAGGGCTTGTTGGTCAATGAGCATCCCGACCCAAACACCTATATCGATGAGGTGATCCTCGGTACGCTTAAGCGGACATTGGGTGTGCCGAACAAGAGCCACCTCTTCGTGGTCGCCGAACGTACACCGCACCGTCATCATAAGGACGGTGGCGTCCATGGGCTGGTGGACTATG
Source organism: Nitrospirota bacterium (assembly GCA_031425875.1). Lineage (GTDB taxonomy): Bacteria > Nitrospirota > Nitrospiria > Nitrospirales > Nitrospiraceae > Nitrospira_D. The sequence goes on along the minus strand of JANPKE010000146.1, from coordinate 406 downwards.
TGGCCGGCGTGATTGCGCGATGGCCGGAACGACAGCCGCGGCCTGATCACTATCCGATCACGTCGGCCACCAAAGCCACTATTCTTGGCCACACGCTACGGGGTGCCCGGCCAATACCCGAGGACAAGGCGATTGCTCAGCATCTTGCCCATGAAGTGGTGCACCGGCTGATCGACTCGCCTGAGGACATTGTCGGCTGTCTGTTGGCTTACCGTGAACGGGGATCAATCGGTCCGATTCCACTCCATGCGGTCACATCGAAGCAGTTCGACTGGGACGTCTTCAGTCGGATGCATGGCAACACCCGCGTCTCGTAACTTGCTCAGCTGGCGTCTGTACTGATTACCTGGTTAGCAGGCTGTGGCAACATCCGCCAGCGGCCTGCTCAACGTCCGGCAGAGAGTTA
>JANPKE010000145.1:0-4903 GCA_031425875.1 Nitrospirota bacterium | reverse complement strand
AGGCTCTTCATCGGGCTTGAGCAATGGAAGAGGTAGCAACTGGGCTCCCTCAAACCGGCGAAAGGGATCGGGCTGATTCGCCCAATCTAAAAACCCCATCGAGCGGGCGTAACGATTGAAATGGTGCTTGGTCCTAATGTGATAGTGAATGACCCGATCGACAGGATCGTTTGAAACTGGCTCAGGCGTTGCAGAAGGAATTAGATTCTCAGTGCTCATCTAAAGATAAGAGCAGTCTACAGAGCGGCGGGAAGGAAAGTAAACGCGGATTCCGGTTTCTCGGAGATTCGGGAGTGAAAAACATAATCACGCGGGATAAACTGTGACAAGTTTTCTGTAACCTCATCGCATTGAACTTCTGAAAGCGAAGGAGCGACCATGGCAAATACAAGCAGCATGGGCTTTCCAACAGGAGGTGTTGCGCAAACACTCCGCAAAATACTTTACCCTGAACTTACAGATCATGAGGTAGAAGCTATTATAGTTTGCCTTATGGCCCACCTCTTAATCGAGAATAGTCTTAACGGTGTGATTTGCCGATGGCTAAAACAGGATGCGCCAATTCATTCCAATACAACGATCGGTTCTCAAGCCACAGACAAGCTCTGGAATAATATCGTCAAAATGGACTTCGCCAAGAAGTACTCTCTTATTCAACCTTTTTTCGCGGTGTGCTTTCCAAAGGAGCAAGAACTTCCATGGAAAATCAATGAACTCAGAAATACGATTTTTCATGGGAAAGCCATTAAAGACGCCACGTACAAAGACCAGCTCCTTACCGAAGAAGCTACTGTAGAGAAAATATTTCTTGATGCTGAGGCTGCATCTAGGCAACTCGCGAAATTTGAGGAAATGGTTGATGGCCCGCATGCCGCAGCCGAACGGTGGCGCAAACGATTGGAAGAGCTTGGCGAACCACTTTACTAATCATGTGCAGTCATAAATTCGTCTCATTGACCTCCTTTCGATGTCCCGCGTATCCTGCCTCATCACCATTGAGGTTCCTATTATGCAATTTGATGCAGCTCTAGCCGCTCAAGCGGCTTTAAAAGAATCAGAAGCTGAGCTTGGCTCCGACTGGGACCACGCTGTTGATCTTGAGGAAATATTTTCATCCAATGCCGGTGCTACCGCCCGGGAAGCCTATGAGGGCTTGCTCGCCCTGGCCCAGCAGTACCCTAAGGCTCATTCATTTCAGGCCTTCTGCATCTACATCACCTGGCAGCAGGTCACAGAGGAGACGATCGCGCGTCACTTCGAGACTGGTCTGAAATTGTCTGAATCCTACCTGGCCTCTCACGAAGGCAAGAATCCTCGGGACATCGAGTACGTCACTGAACTGTACGGTTCGTTCAGGGCTGGGTTGGGACTGGAGGAAGAGGACGAGATGCAGGTCGAATATAGGCGAGATACACCGAAGGGGGGAGACTGACTCAAGCCGTATCTCGTGAAGCGTCGTTCGTATTGCGCTTCGGATATGGTTTCCATCCTGCGCTTCACGCTTCATGAATAACGCTTCACGATCTCATGTCGGACAACCATAAACATCGCGCACGGATTTTTCTCCATCGCGGAGATCTCGTTCAGGCTCGCGCTGCCTGGGAAGCGGCAGTCGTCGATGATCGGACTCCCGGTAATCAGCAAGCACTGTCCGACTCCCTTGGGAACCTCGGTAATACCTGCGCACTCATGAACGATTTTTCACGAGCCGAACAGTGCTATCGCGAGGTGCTCCAGATCCAACGGACCGAGCGCAATCTCACCGCCGTAGCTCATACTCTGGTCAACCTCGGCAACCTGCATATCGCATCCGACCATCCGGAGAAAGCACGTCCCTTCTATCTCGAGGCCATGGATTTTCTGCGCCAGTTACAAGACAACCGAGGACTCGGCATTCTCTACAACAACCTGGCGTTGCAAGAAGCTCGTGACGGCCAAGGGGATCAAGCCGTGGCCTCATTTAAGCAAGCGCTCGATCATCACCGAACGGTCGGCAACGAAGAAGGGCTCGCAGTCACCTATAGCCAACTCGGCAAATGCTATCTTGATCAGGGAGACCACACCAGAGCCGAACGCTGCTTGAACAACGCCTCTGAACACTACATCAAACTCGGGAACGAACCGGCGGAGGCCGCCGTTCTCCGCCTGCTCGCGAAGGTCTACGAGACGCGCCAGGACCATACCGCTGCTCGACGATGTCTTGAGCGCGTGGTGTCACTCGACCAACGCTATGCCTTGCCGGAGCTCCACACCGACTCCGCTCATCTCTCCATGCTGAGCCAATCCGGATAGCGCCCTTGGAATTTCTGCTCCATCGCTCGCTCATCAATTACATTCCGCCATCGAGCATCCTTTCAACTCCCAGCAGAGAGCGAACCCCGCGCAGTTCCAGACAGAATTCGCTCCTCTGCTGCCTTTGAAACAGCGCACCTAAACGCCTGTTGATCAAGTTCCATCTCGCATAAGCCGACAAGATATTGACCTGGAGATCGTATGGCTTCGCTCGTTCGACGGTTCACAGCCCTGGTATTCGGAACGATGCTGACGGCGTCCTTCGCCCACGCTGGAGATGTCTCGCCCACGATCACGGTCGGCACGCAGGAAGTCGGGCTCACCGCCGGCTACATGCTCTCGCATCGCCTCACCTACCTGCACAAGACCCAACAACACGGACCGGCGCTGATGCCATCCTGGATGATCACCCTGACCGATCCAGTGGGTGACGGCTGGTACCGCGGACAAGTCTCGCTCGGCGCAGAGATGGTCTACCTGGAGTTCCGCGAACCGTTACTGACGCACGGCATTGGGTTCACGCCGCGGATCAAGTACACCTTCGTCGCCTTGGGTCGGCTGCGGCCCTATGCGGAATTCACCGGCGGACCGTTCTGGACCGATCTTGGGGGACGGGTTCGAGAACAAGCTAACGAATTCAATTTCATCTTGTCGGGTGGCGTGGGTGTGTCATGGTTCATCACGCCGCAGGCCGCCATCAATGTCGGTTACCGCTTCCATCACATTTCTAATGCCGGTACAGCCTTTCCGAATCTTGGTCTGAACGCGAGCCTCCCCTTTGCGGGATTTTCATTCTTTTTCTGAGGAGACGGCGATCATGACAATGAACATGTTCCGATGGTCGGTCCTGAGTCTTGCTGGATTCGTGCTGTGCAGCATAACGGGATGCACCAGATGGATCGACGTCACACCACCCTCTGTCGATCCCAAGGAGATCATGACGCACTCGCTCCCAAATGATGAACGAGTCCCGTTCGTAACCAACTCGTTTCACCTCTCAAGAAACGGGTCGTCGCAATATCCCTCTGCCGACCTCGAGCGGCGGATCTTAAGCAGCGTCCAGGAAACCAGTCTGTTTTCGACATTGACGCCGCTTGGGGAAAAGTCCGATTCGCTCGGAGACAAGGCCGTCTCGGCGCGCATCACCGTCGACGAAACCATCGAGCCTCACTCCTGGCTCTCGGCATTCAAAGGCATCGTTATCGGAGGATCCATGTTTCTCCTCTCGCCCTTCATTGACCTTGAATATGGGTATGCCGCAACAGTCGCCCTGGAGCTCGAACGGTGGGACGGCCAAGTCAAACGCTATGAGGGCCGCTCATCCGGCACAGTCTATTACAAACTGTTCGGCGCCACACCGGTCATGATCGACGAGCTCAAGGGACACGTGACGGAAGCCTGCCTCACGGACCTAACTCAACAGCTCGTTCGAGACACCAACCTCTATATGGCTAGCAGCGCCCCGCTCCCGGACACAGGCATTCGCACAGTGACTGTGAAAGCCAAAAGACCCGCAACCACACAGCCGACTCGATCAATCGTTCCAGTCACAACGCCCACCACACGCTAGTCTCTCGCGCTTAGCAAGCCCCACTGTTGGGTGTGATGAAACTATACACAGGCTTCCTGTATTATTGACATCACCAGTCATGGTGTATAGAAGGGCTTGAATCCACATGTGCGGTATTCTCGGGCGATTCTATCGACAACCAGCTGACCGATCGTCTTTTACAAAGCAGGCCCTCGCCACGTTGGCTCACCGTGGCCCCGATGGCGCTGGGGTCTACACTGATCGGCACATCCAATTGGGACATACCCGACTTGCGATTATTGATTTGACAGAGGGTGGGCATCAGCCCATGACGTATGAGAGCGGCCGCTATGTCATCACCTACAACGGCGAGATCTATAACTATCTCGAACTTCGTACACAACTCGAAGCCAAGGGCGAGCGGTTTGCAAGTCGTTCCGACACCGAGGTGCTCCTCGCTGCCTACAAGGTGTGGGGGCAAGAGTGCGTATCGCATTTCCGCGGGATGTTTGCGTTCGCATTGTGGGACGCCAGGGAGAAAAGTCTCTTCCTGGCGCGCGATCGCTGTGGAGAAAAACCTCTTTTTTATTATCAAGATGATCACTGTCTTATATTTGCTTCGGAACTCAAGGGACTCCTGCCACTGCTGCCTTCCCGACCGGCGATCGATCCGGCGGTGGTAGATCTGTATCTGCATTATCAGTATGTCCCGGAGCCATTCACTTTGCTGCAGGGAGTGCAGAAGATTCCCGCAGGGCATACGTTGATGGTATCGCCAAATAATTGGGTGCCCGAACCAGTACGATATTGGAATGTCGAGGAACCCACAAAAATGACGGGCTTGCCCACGGATACACCCGGTATTCTGCGCTGTATTCGCGAAAGCTTGGAAGAGGCGGTGAAGTTGACACTGCGCTCCGATGTCCCAATAGGAGTCGCGTTATCTGGTGGGATTGATTCCGGGGCGATCGCGGCTCTGGCGCAAAAGTACTCTCCTACACCGATCCACGCCTTTTCCGTCGGTTATCCAGGCCACCCTCCTTATGATGAGCGACAACAAGCGCAGGACTTAGCCAAGCA
>JANPKE010000144.1:0-8601 GCA_031425875.1 Nitrospirota bacterium | reverse complement strand
CGGATCCGTTGTGGGTCCATCCGACGCTCAACCAATCTGTGTCACAGCTATTGACGGAGGTCAGGGACCAGTCTCAAGTGCGTCTCCTGTTCCCTCAGCCTTCCACGAGATACGGCTCACGTTCTGCCTGCAGCTCTCCATCTGACTCATGAAGATCATTCGTTCACCACAGGCCCTGACAGCCTGGAGTGAAAACCTCAGGCGACAAGGTGTCACGATTGGACTTGTCCCGACGATGGGCGCATTGCATGATGGCCATCGGGCGCTGATACGGGCGGCGCGGTTGGGATGCGATGCGCTTGTCGTCAGTATCTTTGTGAACCCCGCGCAGTTCGGTCCTCAGGAAGATCTGGCCAAGTACCCACGTCCCATCACGCACGATCACGCGATGTGCCGAAAAGAAGGCGTTGATGTCTGTTTTGAGCCGACTGTGCAGGCGATGTACCCGAATGGATTTCAAACGGTGGTCACACTTCCGACAGTCGCACGCCGGTGGGAAGGAGAGATACGTCCTCATCATTTTTCCGGTGTTGCGACGGTCGTGACAAAGCTCTTTGGAATCGTTCGTCCTCAGCTCGCGCTTTTCGGACAGAAAGATTTCCAGCAATCGGCACTCGTGCAACAGCTGGTGAAAGATTTGAATCTCGGTGTGGAGATTGTTGTCTGTCCTACCGTCCGTGAAACAGACGGGCTTGCGATGAGCTCACGCAATGTCTATCTGTCGCAAGAGGAACGAAAGCGCGCCATCACGCTGTACAAAAGCCTGCGGGCAGGTGCCGAGGTGATTCGGAGAGGCGCCACCGATGGGAAATCCGTACAGTCAGCGATGGCTCATGTTCTCAAGAAGGAACCGGCCATCACGATTGACTATCTGGCACTGTGCGATCCGTCTACTTTGGAGCCCCTGTGCAATGTCACGTCGCGAGTCGTGCTGCTTGGCGCGGTGCGGATAGGGTCCGTTCGGCTTATCGACAACCTTCTGGTTACCCTGCCACGGCGGTCTTCCAAATAGAGCGAGGCGTTTTTAGCAGGATGCGCAAAAAGGCCGTCCAGCAAGGCCGCAGCGAGCAAAGAGGCGAATCGTACCCTGGGCCGTACGGTGAGCCTCTGAGCGAGGCGAGAACGCCGCTGGACGGACTTTTTCCGCATCCTGCTAGGCGAGAAGATTGGGATGGAGGCTTTGTCCTACTAGCAAGCTGAGGATGACCTGACTGAGGCGGTTCTTGTCATGCGCCACCATTTCGAGGAACCGGATGCCCATCGATTCTGGTCGCGAAGAACACACCATGGCCGTCCCAATCTTAATAGGTTCTTCATTGGAAGCCGGTTTGATGACCAGCTCGATAAACGAGCCCTGAGGCAAGGTTGCCGTCGTCTCGAGCGTGCAACCTCCCATGGAGATATCCGTCACGCGATTGTCCATCCGCCTGGCGTTTCCTGCGAGCAGGTTGGCTCTGAACGACACTGGTAGTCGTTTGTATTGCCGGCGATCCGAGACGGAGGGCTGGGCTGGACGCTGCGGCCGATAGACACGGAAGCGTGCGGTGCAGAGTTGGCACCGGAATGAGAACATCCTGAAGCGATTCAAGATTCGCTCGACGGTTCCCTCGTCATGGAGGACTCGGACGAAGGGGGTTCCGCAACTTGGGCAGTGTGGATCTCTCATGAATTCCGGGACACACCGGCGGCATCATGCACCGATCGCCGCTCCGCCGGCAGTGGCTCCCGTTGGACCTCCAAAATCGGTTCGATATCCGCCGGCGAATAGGTGGGGGGCTTCACCCATTTTCCATCCGCCCGCTTATAGCCGCCGATTTTGCTCAGATTCGACCGGTGGACTTCCTGAAACACCGATTCCATATCGATCCCGTAGGAAACCGCGGTGCCATAGGTCACATACAGAAGATCTGCCATTTCTTTGGCCACCGCAGCAAGATTTCCGGAGGCCATGGCTTCCTTCAATTCGTCGAACTCTTCCTGAATGAGTCGAACGCGAAGGTGTTTCGTCTCTTCACTCACATCCATCGGGGCTGTTTGTGCCACAATCTCAAACTTGCGGTGAAATGCTTCGACCATGGCTTGTTCGTCGGTCATGCCTGCTCCTTCATTCGATGTCAAACGGCAAGGTCTTACGTGGAACCACTTCTGTCGACTCCAGCACCGGAATATCCCGATCCGACGAGACGCCCAATTCTTTGAAGCGCCGAGCTGCGGGAAGAATGCGTGTTTCAAGAGAACCGACGGCTCGGTTGTACGACGATACGCTTTTCCCAAGAGCCTGGCCCACGTCGTTCATATGTTCAGCCAGCACCGCCATGCGTTCATACAGTTCTTTGCCTAACCGACCGGCTTCTTCTGCATGAGCGGTCATTCGTTCTTGACGCCAGCCGTACGCGACTGCACGGAGTAACGCAATGAGTGTCGCTGGGGTCGCCAACACGATTCCGTTTGCGAATCCCTCTTCAATGAGTCGGGGATTCTGGTCCAGCGCCGCACCGAGGAATTGCTCACCCGGGAGAAACAGCACGACAAATTCCGGTGCATGGTCGAACTGTGTCCAGTACGCCTTCAGCGACAACTCGTCCATACGGCTCTTCACCTGGGCTGCGTGGCGACGCAAGGCTTCCAGCTGTTGGGCCTCGCTCTGGGCTTCATGGGCATCGAGGTACGCAGACAGCACGGTCTTCGCATCCACGATAATTTGGCGTCCGCCCGGCAACTGCACGACCATATCCGGGCGAAAACGCCCATCGTCGCCCGTGACAGACGGCTGTTCGATAAAATCGCAGTGGTCGACCATGCCTGCCAATTCGGCGACTCGCTTCAACGTCAACTCGCCCCATTGGCCTCGTACGGTCGGAGCCCGCAAGGCCTTGACTAAGTTTCCAGTCTCCTGCTGCAACCGTTGCTGCGATTCCGCTAGCGACTTCAAATGTTGATCCAATCCACCGTAGGCCGACTGCCGAGATTGCTCTAACAAGCGCAACTGTTCATCGTAGCGTTGGAGGGATTCTTGAAGCGGGCGGACCAGCGCATCGACAGCCTGCTGCCGTTGCACCAAGTCACCCTCTGCTTTGACGTGAAGGCTTTCAAACGACACGGCGGCGAGCTTCAAGAATGCTTCGTTATTTTGCTTCAACGCTTCGCCGGATAGAGCTTGGAATGACCCCATGAGTTCCTGACGTGTGTGATCAATGAGGAATTTTTGCTCTGACAGCTGTCGTGAGGCTTCCTCCATTCTGGTTTCCGCAGTCACCCGTGCGTGTTGAGCGTCGGACAACTCGTGGCGGAGAGAAGCCATCGCGTCTCGTTCTTGGTCCACCTGTCTTCTCAGCTCATCCACCATTGCTTCAGCCCGCTGCGCTTGAGGTCGGAGACGACTGGTAGTCCACAGCCCTGCAAACACCCCGCCCAGAAGCAGTCCTGTCCCGAAACCGATAGTGAGGGGAATGATGCCAACGAGTGATTGATCCATGTCACCAGTCCCAATCGAATAACCGCTACATATAGCGTAAAGATTCACAATTTGATCGAACACTACGCAAGGAATTGAAAAAGGTCAAGGAGCAGAAGGCCTGGATCAATCAGCTCTAGTTAATGGCAAGTTATGGCAACGGCTCTATACGAATGGTCCCTGATCCGGCATCAATGGAGACCTTCATTCCATCAGCCAGTCGTGTCATGGCGCCTGCGACATTGGCGATGGTTGGGAGTCCATATTCGCGCGCAATGATTGCTCCGTGAGACAGCGTCCCGCCCATTTCCGCGATCAGGCCTCCAGCAAGACCGAAGAGAGGAGCCAAGCCGGGATCGATAACGGAGACCACCAGAATCTCCCCCGGCCTCACCTTACCCCAATCCGCCGCTGAACGGATCGTTCGAACCAGACCTGCCACGGTTCCCACGCTAATCGGCATGCCCGACAAGATGCCGTGTTCTTCAGACTGGTCAGAGGTCATGGTCTGTTCGCTTGCCGTTTCCCAGTTGCAGACCGTGTCAGGAACTTGAAGTTGTGCGTTGTGCTCGTACTCAGTTCGCCGTGCTCGAATCTCCGCCTTCCAGTCTCGCGTGCTTCCAGCCAACAGATCGGTGCGATCGCTGATCGTCAAAAAAAAGATATCGTCGCGGTGGTTGAGCTGGCCCCGCTCGACCAGCAGTTCTCCGAGGCGCAACAAGAGGGTGCGAATCGCGATTGAGTAATACATCAGGTGGTGCCGGTTGGCTTCACGCAGAGCGAAGAACCGACCCAATCGACGGTAACACCACAAGAAGAGGGCCCATCTGTCCAGACGCCAGCCGATCCGCCGTTTGATCTGGTCCAGTGCCGCGGCTCTCGTCTCGTCTTGGCGCGAGCGAATGGTTTCCTGAGAAGGAGCGGTGGAGATGAGCTGGGATCGCAAAATAGCGAGTATCGATTCCGGGTTATCGGCGAGACGCGGGGCCATCACATCCGATTCGCCAACCGCACGATGGCCATAATCCTCAAGGTATTTATCAAAGGTGCGCAAAAATATGCTGTCGGCGAGAGCCATCCGAAACGTCAATGGGTTCCATGGCTCGGACCTGAGAAATGCGTTCGCCACTGCGTCATCTCTGGCGATGTCCGTAAGCTCAGCGAGCCGGAGAATCTGCTGTGCACTGATCACTCCCCCTTGTCCTTGAAGGGCGGCGTTCAGCAGACCTCTCCAGTCTGAACCAAGCCATTGAGGTAAGTGCTGGCTGAAAATCTGTAGGCATTGCCCGACTCCCCCGGCAATACCGAACGTGACCTCACGGCCCTCTAGCCAGGGACCAAGCTTGTCGAGCTCGATCACCAGTTTCTCTACTGAGAGGTGCAGAATGTGATCACGATGATACGTTGCGGCCAGCGCCCTCATTTCCGCAAACAGACGCGGGCCCGATCGTTCCACCCGTCGCATCTCTGCCCACATCATCCAACCCGCGCGGACAAAGGCTAACCCACTGAGTGGCTGGACCTGTGGCACGGTCTGTAGTGGCTCACCGCCCATCTGTTCGGTATTCATGGAGGGGTCTCCACGAAGTTGAGCGATGAGGATATGGAAAAGCGTGACGTTTAGATACGGGCGTCCGTTCAGCACGCGGACCGACGTGAGCCCGTCGGGGATACGGCATCCAAGTCTTCTATAATGCGAGAGGATGTAGGCGTCCATGAACCGTTCAAGAAAGGAGAGGCTCAGCAGGCTCGGCAGTTCAGGCAGCGTCTCTTTGAAATTCGTACGCGACCACTCGCAGTCATCATTGGTGAGTTCGGAGGAAGGGCAGACGGCGGTAATCGGTCTGGCCTGCACGATCCACAGTTGTCTGGTATCAAACGCCCATTCGAGATCCACTGGGTGTCCGAAGGACCGTTCGATGTGTTTGGCAGTCTCGGCGAGGGAAAAGAGCTGAACATCGGTGAGTGATGATTGGAGGGTGGTCATTCCGTTGAGCGGATCGGTGCGCAGTCCCTCTTTCGACACTGTCAGACGGTCAGACTTACGGACAAGAATGCGTCGACGAACCCGAGTCGGTTGCCCTGTGTCGGTCACTTCTACGACATACTCGTCTGGCGCAACCGTGCCGTCGACGAGTGGCGCTGCGAGCCCAGGTACGGCGTTAATCGTCACCTGATTCGATCGTCCAGTCACAGGGTGTATTGAATAGGCGACTCCGGCCGATTGAGCCTCGACCATCGGTTGGATCACCACAGCCATTCTCGGAGCCATGTGGTTGCTCTGTCGAGCCTGGTAGCTCACCACTCGTTCGTCCCAGAGCGAAACCCAGAGGTCTTTCAGCGCGGCCTCCATGTCTGAAAGCGCCACGCCGAGGTGAGTTCGATAGAGCCCAGCGAAGCTGGTATGGGCCGCATCCTCATTCGTGGCCGACGACCGGACGGCCCACCGAGTGTTCGACGGCTGAGTAAGAGCTTTGAGCGCAGTCACACATTGAGCGGCAAGTTGGGAAGTCTCTATCCGTCCGATGCGATTCCGGCACTTGGCCAACGCCGATGCTCGCTCGTTTCCTGATAATGCACAGACCTTCTGCCACTCCTCATGCTCCATAAACCCTGACGCCTGCACGCACTGTGTATAGGCCTCTGTCGTGACACAAAACCCATGAGGAACAGGGAATCCACGCGTGATGAGCCGAGCGAGCCCAACGGCCTTGCCGCCTACAAGATCGAGATCGGTGCATTGAGACAGTGAGAGGATGATGGGACGGGTCATAACCCGGCATAGTAGCTAGAGCAGGAGAAGAAGGTAAAGGTCGTTGACGTTGGTTCCCGTCGGACCGGTATGGATATGACATCCAAGAGCTTTCAAGGCAGGGTAGGTATTGTGCCGATCTAAGGAAGAGCGGAGATCAATACCGAGTTTCTTCGCTCGCGCGACGGTGCCTCCAGTGACAATTGCCCCGGCTGTATCGGTGGGTCCGTCGGTGCCGTCGGAGCCCAGTGCCACGACCCATGTGTTGGGGAGCCCGGCGATCTCAAATGCCGCGGAAGCGGCGAATTCCTGTGCGCGTCCACCCCTTCCACGGCCCGTGACGGTCACCGTGGTCTCGCCTCCCGCTACCACGCAACAGGGGCGCTTCAAAAGACCATGCCCTTCGGTAATCGCCTTGGCGAGGTCCGTTAACTGTTTCGCTGCCACGCGCGCATCTCCCGTGATGGAGTGAGAGACGAACTTGGTGTGGAGGTTCGCCTGTTGTGCGGCGCGCGCGACGGCTTTCAACATGATCCGATTGTTCCCGATGATGTGATGCTGCACGCTGCGCAACCGTCGTGACCCAGGCTTCAGAGTCTCTGAGGCTCCTCCTTTTCGGCCCCGGTCCAAGTGGCGGCGTACCGAGTCGGGTACTGCATGCCAGCTTCCGAACCGTTGCAACATTTCCACTGCGTCCGCAAATGTCGAAGGATCGCCTGCTGTCGGCCCAGAACCGATAGAACCGAGATCATCGCCGATGACGTCCGAAAGCAGGAGCGTCACAATCCTTGCCCGGGTGGATGTGGCCAGTCCGCCTCCTTTGATCAACGACAAATGTTTTCTCACGACGTTCATTTCGTTGATCGTTGCACCGCTGCGAAGCAGCAAGCGCGTCGTGCGTTGCTTATCGGCCAAGGTCACACCAGCGACTGGGGCCGGGAGTAGGCTCGATGCACCTCCGGACAAAAGCATGATCAGCAGATCTCGAGGCGTCAGATGTTGTGTCAGACGCAGAAGCCGTTGGGTCGCGTGAAGACCTGCACGATCAGGAATAGGATGGCCGGCTTCGAGGACGGTGATCCGTTTAGTCGCGAGTGTGTGACCGGTCTTGACGATGACGAGTCCATCTTCCAGCCTTGTCCCCAGCGCAGTCTCTAATGCTTGTGCCATCCTTGCCGAAGCCTTGCCGGCACCAACCAAGACAATACGGTCAATGCGTGAAAGGTTGTAGGTGCGATGGCCCACACGCAGGGAGTGGCGAGTAAGCGTGACGTGTTTGAGCAAGGCGTGGTAGGGATCGGCAGCACTCAGTCCCGCAGCGATCAGCTTGTGAAGAAGTGGCCGTGCAGGAGAGGAGGGGAGGCGAAGTCGCATAGCTCTGAGCGTTACGGAGTCTTTTCTTGTTTGAAGCAGCGGCTAGGACAGGTCTGTCGAGGCACGCGAATTTGGTAGGTGCCATGAGGGAGCAGATCTTTCTTAAACTCAGGATTCAGCATCTTGAGCTCGAGCAGGTAGGTGCCGAATTCTTCGGCGATTGAGGTCAGCGCGCGCTGGGATTCCTTGACATTCACCGTGATGGTTTCGGTCTCAAGCGGCACATAGAGGTCCTTCTTGGTCAATCCAAGATACTTTTCCGGCTGGGAGTAGATTTCCTTCGCGGCGATAATACGAGGGACATACCGCATCGTCTCGCGTGGTCCATGCATCTTCCAATAGTCGGTAATGTTTTGCTCTTTGAGCAGCTTGCGGATTCGTTCCTCGCCTGCATTGTAGGAGGCCATGGCCATGAACCAATCATTCTCCTGAAAGTCTTTGAGGTACTTGAGGTACTTCACGGCCGCTTCGGTCGACATTTCGAGATTGCGACGTTCATCTCGGACGGCGTCGCTCTTTAGCCGGTACCGGCGTCCAGTGGAGGGGATGAACTGCCAGGGACCTGAGGCTTTTGCCTTGGAGTAGGCGGCTGAAATGCATTTACTCTCGACCAGCAACATGTACTTCAGATCATCCGGCAGACCGGCGTCGGCCAACTGCTTTTCTGCAGGAGGGAAACACCGTCCGGTACGTTTGGCGAGGATGATGCTTTCACCTTGATCTTCCAAAAATTGATAGAACTCGTACTCGATCCGCTCTCTCACTTGCCAGTTATCCAAGGGCACCGAGACGCCCGCAAATGTGATCTTGTCGGGCAGCTTGAATGAACTCAGAAAGAAGCGTTCTCCCTCACGTTTGATTTCCGGTAAAATGACCAGACGGTCTTCCGGTTCGGGTTGTGAATCCAACAGATCCGGCAAGAGCAAATCCTTCTCCACGTCTGATTTGTGCCCACCATGATCCGTTGTTTCTGATGTGGCAAGGGCTGGAGGACACATTGACAGGATTACGAAGCCGATTC
>JANPKE010000143.1:0-3774 GCA_031425875.1 Nitrospirota bacterium | reverse complement strand
ATCGCCAACACCTGATTCGGCCGAAGACTGGGGTCGTCTCCGGATTCCCCATCAATGACATCGTATAAATAGCCACCGGACTCATACCAGAACCGTCGGTTGAACGAATCTTCAATCTGCTTCGCCACCTCCATCCAGCGTTCCGGATGTTCCCCCGCTGCTTCTGCCCACAACCCCATCAAACACACCGCGTTGTACCAGAGTGCCTGGACCTCTACCGGCTTCCCTCGTCGCGGCGTCACGACCCAACCTTCTACCTTGGCATCCATCCATGTAAGCGCGTATCCGTCGGCTCCGGACCTCATCAACCCGTCCCGTGGATCCATGCCGATGCCGAAACGCGTCCCACTCATGTGATGTTCTATGACCTGCACCAATCCGGGGTACAGGGCCACCAGTGTTTCTCGGTCTTTCGTGACTTCGTAGTAACGATCCAACGCATGGAAGTACCACAGGGTCGCATCCACCGTATGGTAGAGTCCGGTTCGCTCTCCTTCCGGAAATAGATTTGGAATCAAGCCGTCACGGATATATCGTGCGAAGGTGAGCAAGATGGCTCGCGCTTCACGGTGTCGATTCGTCGAGAGCGTCAGCCCTTCCAGACTGATCATCGTGTCTCGGCCCCAGTCGGTAAACCAGTGGTACCCCGCCATCACGGTCCGTGCGACATCGGCAGAGGCTTGTGCCACGGTCTGTTCTTCCAGACGACTGCCAGGAAAAACGACAAACTGATCGGCTGCCAGACCGAGAAGCAGCTCGAACTCGTCCCTCTCTCCTGTCCATTGCGACATCAACTTGTGCAAGCGCTCGCGCTCGGCTGACAAAATGGCACCCGAGTCGTGCTCCAGCCTCTCCCAGGGTTCCATGCTGGCCACAAATGCCACGGCGCAATCCTGCTCCAGCGTGATCGCAAAATATCCTGGACTGGATAAGTTCTCGACATGAGGCGATCCCCGGTCGCGGTCCACCCGGTAGGAAATCTGTGTACTGACCTTGGGGTCTGCGACAAATACGCCGCCTTCTGGGCGAAGACACAATTTTAAAGTCGGCACTCCGTCGGACAGAAGCACGTCATAGCGTCCGCCGAGGATCGTGACTGGAAATGGAGGTTGGCGAGCCTCGCTCAAGGAGTCATCCGGCCTGCGAAATGTGACAAAAGGCCGTATCCGTAATATAAGGGGATCACCCGCTTCCAGGCGATACTCCACATAAACGGAATTGTGACCGTATGGCATGATGATTCGTTTACTCAGCCGGCGCCCGTGGAACGCATACTGCCAGGTCGGCGTTTGCCACTCCCGACGAAATTCGGTCAGGTAGTGCGGCACATCCGTATCGAGTCTTCCGTCCGCATACTCGACTCCGCTCAATCGCACACGTACATCACCGACCTCGACTTCCTCGTCGAGTCGAGGGACGACAATGGTACGTCCTCTCGGAGATGGTAGATCGGGCACAAAAATACCATGGTACCGGCGGGTAGCCACATTCATGAGAGAGCTAGATGCGTACCCGCCTAATCCGTTGGTGACTAACCACTCACGGGACAGTAGTCTCGTCACATCTTGATCAGATCTCCACGGTACAACAACATTGAGCGAGGGCATGGTTCTTATCTCATCCATGCTCGCCCACGTGGATTCCTGCCGGGACGCTCAATTCCATTCGGAAGAGCCAGGCCGATTCCGATGGCACATGCCATCCTTGCTCCGTAAGTGGATTGGATGCTCCAGGACCTCCATATTTGGGGTCGTCGCTTGACCAAACCAACTGCCAATACCCGTCTGATCGAGGAGCGAGCAGTGGTTCCGGAGCGGGTACGTAATGAAGATCCTGTCCAAGATTGAGGATTAAGAGACGGTCTAGACCACCAGCGTCGAGATATCGCACCGCCAATGCGTGGGGGCCCAACACCGCACCGTCAACCCGGTCTCGAGCCTGAGAAGAGATTACGATATCTTCACGACGAAGACGTAAGAGATCCGCATGAAGTCGATAGAAAGGAGTCTCTGTGTAGCCCTCACCAACGCTCAACTTTGATCGCTTGAATGTCGAGGAATCATTTGGATCCGCGATTGCCTGCTGAGCTTCCTGGGTGGCATAACTCGGGAACTGACTGAGGAACGTTTTTCGCCCCTGAAACACCTGAGAGCCGATTTCATTCCCCGCATAATCGACGAAAAATAAGAAGGGACTTGCTGCGCCTGATTCTTGTCCCATGAATAGCATCGGCGTTTGTGGAGCTAAGAGCAGAAGTGCAAGGAGCGCACGATACCGTCCCGGACTCGTGTGTATAGGCAACCGCTCACCGTACAGGCTGTTGCCGATTTGATCATGGTTTTGAAGGTAAAAGACAAATCCACTGGCCGGCTCGTCCTTCACCTCTGTTCCTCTCGGTTTGCCTTGCCAATGGTACCGCTGCCCTTGATACAAGAAGCCACGCTTCAGCAAAGAAATCAGTTCCTGAGGGCTGCCATAGTAGTCGGTGTAGTAGGCTTCTCTCCGGCCGGTTGCCGCCACTCGACAGGAATGGTGAAAATCGTCGCTCCAGACCGCGTCCAAGCCCCATCCCCCTTGCTCGACTGAGCGAATGGCACGAATCTCCTGACTTTCGCACTCTGCGAGCAGTATCACTGTGCGCGGTTGCGCCACTTGCCGGACTCGATGAGAGATCTCTCCTAGAATATGTGTCGCACTGAAATCGTAGATGGCCTGTGTGGCGTCGAGTCTCAAGCCATCGAGATGAAATTCCTGAATCCAATAGCAAGCATTATCGATGAAGAAGTGTCGCACTTCCGGAGACCCTGGTCCGTCGAAATTGATCGCCTGCCCCCATTCATTGGGATGACGATCCGTGACGTACTCGTCGCTGAACGCAGAGAGATAATTCCCGTCCGGGCCAAAATGGTTGTACACCACATCAAGAATGACGCCCAATCCCCGTCGATGAGCTGCATCGATGAATCGTTTGAAGGCGTGCTGATTGCCATAGACATGAGCCGGGGCAAACATATCCACGCCGTCATACCCCCAGTTCCACCGCCCTGGGAATTCTGCCACGGGCATGATCTCCAGTACCGTCACACCCAAGCGTTTCAGGTCGTCCAATTTCTGAATTGCCGCATCGAACGACCCTTCCTTCGTGAAGGCTCCGATATGCATTTCATACAGGACTTGACCTTGTATACGAACACCTTCCCATTCTTGATCAGTCCACTCATACTCAGTCGGATCGACAACGAGCGACGGACCATGAGGACCTTCCGGCTGGAATCTTGAACAGGGATCCGGCAGACCTGGTCCTCCGTCCACTCGATATTGGTAGGTCATTCCTGCCTCTGCGTCTGCCACCAACCCTGAAAAGTACCCCATAGTCTCTTTTGTCAACGGAAAGACGCGTCCGTCCAGCAACACTACGTCTACTCCTGCCGCCTTGGGTGCCCAGACCCGGAATCGCACACCGTTCGGTTCGACATTGGCCCCTAGCGTCATCCGCCATGACGTGGGTGGATCGTTAGGGTCAGCCATTGAGCACTCGCCGTACATTCTTCGTCATAGCCATTACATATCAAATCTCTGTCTTGACTCTATACTCGGAACCTCACTAGGGAGGAAAAGCGGTTGGAAGCAAGTCTAGGGATATCCCTCATTAATTTCGATGAGGACATGAAGTACTCTTTTGGAAGAGGGGCTTTAAGACATTCATTCGTAATAGTGTGAAGGAGGTTTTAATATGGCTTTGCATCTAATCAGATATGGAGTTCTCGCCTGTTG
>JANPKE010000142.1:0-2636 GCA_031425875.1 Nitrospirota bacterium | reverse complement strand
CCGGCAAAGACGCCGTCGAGGTTGGTCATGAAGTACTCATCTACTGAAACCGCTCCACGGGCATCATGCTTCACGCCCAAACTATCGAGCAGGCCGTTCTTGACGGGGCCGGTGAATCCCATGGCCAGCAACACAAGATCAGCGTTTATCTCGAGTTCGGTCCCAGGCATCGGTTCAAACTTGCCGTTTTCAAACTTAACTCGGCTGGCATGGAGTTTTGTGACGTGGCCATCGTGGCCGGTAAATTTCGTGGTGGACACACTCCACTGCCGGTCACAGCCTTCTTCATGGGCGTGGGACGTACGCAGTTGCATCGGCCAGAGCGGCCAAGGTGTGGATGCAGCCCGCTGCGGTGGCGGTTCCGGCAGTAACTCGAATTGATGGGCTTCGACGCAACCTTGGCGGTGCGCGGTGCCGAGACAGTCGGACCCCGTATCGCCGCCTCCGATGATGACCACCCGCTTGCCCTTTGCCGTGAATGGTTCATCACTAAACTGAATGCCTGCCGTCCGCTTATTCTGCTGAGTGAGATATTCCATCGCGAGATGCACACCCTTCAGTTCACGTCCCGGGATGGGCAACTCGCGGGCCTGCTCGGCGCCCATCGTCAATCCCACCGCATCAAACTGTTGGCGCAACTGTTCGCCGGTGATATCCTTGCCGACGGCGACGCTGGTTTGAAACTTCACCCCTTCGGCCTTCATCTGTTCCAACCGTCGGTCGATGACCCACTTCTCCATTTTGAAGTCGGGAATGCCGTAGCGAAGTAGGCCCCCGATCCGATCGGATTTTTCGAAGACCGTCACCTCATGGCCGATCCGAGCTAGTTGCTGCGCAGCAGCCAACCCCGCCGGACCGGAACCGACGATTGCCACGGTCTTGCCGGTCTGCACGACCGGGAGGACCGGCGTCACGAAGCCTTCGTTGAAGCCACGATCGACGATGTTCCATTCGAGGATGCGGATGGACACCGGATCTTCGTTGATACCCAGCACACAGGCCCCTTCGCAGGGCGCCGGGCAGAGCCGTCCTGTAAACTCGGGAAAGTTGTTCGTCGTGTGCAGCGCTTTCAGTGCATCATTCCAACGGCCGCGATAGACAAGATCGTTCCATTCGGGAATCAGATTCACAACCGGGCAACCGGTGTTCCCTTGGCAAAACGGCACGCCGCAGTCCATGCAGCGCGCGCCCTGGGTCTTCAGCTTGTCCTCGGAGATCGGTTCGTACATCTCCTTCCAATCGAGCACACGCAGTTCGATCGGTTTGCGCTTCGGGCCCTCACGGGCGTACTTTATGAAACCTTTTGGATCACCCATCTTCTCTCCAAGACTGAGGATTCAGGACTCAGAAATCCGCTACCCTTTATTCGGCCCTCATTCCTCAGCACTCAGTCCTCATCGTGAGCAATTGCGAGCTAGTGCACCGCACTGGCCTTCCGCTTCCGTTCTTCCATCACGCGCTTGTAATCGACCGGCATGACCTTGACGAACTTCGGCAAGGTGGCCTCGAACGCATCGAGCACATGCTTAGCCTTACGGCTCCCCGTGTACATAAAGTGCTTGGTGATCAACCCGTGGAGCAGTTGCTTGTCTTCCTTCGTCGTCACCGGCTCCAGTTCGACCATCCCGGTGTTACAACGGCTCTGGAATGTCCCACCGTCGTCCAGCACGAACGCCACTCCCCCAGACATGCCAGCCGCGAAATTACGGCCGGTCCTGCCGAGCACCACGACCACGCCGCCGGTCATGTATTCACACCCGTGATCGCCTGTTCCTTCGACGACGGCCTGTGCCCCGCTGTTCCGCACGGCAAACCGTTCCCCCGCCATGCCGTAGAAATAAGCCTCACCCTGCGTGGCCCCATAGAGCGACGTATTGCCAATCAAAATCGTCTCTTCCGGATTATAGAGGATATTCTTCGGCGGGAAGACGATGATCTTGCCTCCAGACAATCCCTTGCCGATATAGTCGTTGGACTCCCCTTCCAGCGTCAGCGTGATGCCTTTCGCGAGGAAGGCCCCAAACGATTGGCCAGCCGAGCCGGAGAACTTGATTGAGATCGTGTCTTCCGGCAACCCGTCAGACCCATATTTCTTCGCGATCTTGCTCGAGAGCACCGTGCCGGTTGTCCTATTGATGTTCCTGATCGAAAGATCGAGCGTGACTTTCTCACCCTTATCGATTGCGACCTTGCACAGCTCGACGAGTTTGTTGTCGAGGATGTTGGCGAGACCATGGTCTTGCTTCTGGACGCAATAGCGCGGCACATCCGCCGGCACATCCGGAGACGTCAGCAGCGGCGAGAGGTCCAGCCCCTTGGCTTTCCAGTGGTCAACGGCTTTCGTGATCTTGAGTTTGTCGACGCAGCCGACCATCTCGTTGATCGTCCTGAAGCCGAGCTTCGCCATCAACTGCCGGGCTTCTTCGGCAACGAAGAACAGATAATTGACGATGTGTTCCGGCTTGCCGATGAACTTCTTGCGCAATTCAGGATCTTGTGTCGCGATCCCGACCGGACAGGTGTTCAGATGGCACTTGCGCATCATGATGCAGCCTTCGACGATGAGGGGGGCCGTCGCGAACCCATATTCTTCCGCACCAAGCAGCGTGGCGATGACCACGTCGCGGCCCGTCTTC
>JANPKE010000141.1:0-7821 GCA_031425875.1 Nitrospirota bacterium | reverse complement strand
AAACGCGACACTATCTCGACCGCACCCGAGGACACGCCATACAGAACCGTGATGACACTGCCCGGCACATCCACCCGATGGCAGGAGAACAGCACCGCCATCTTTGGCCCATCAAAGGCCTGACCATCGATCTGGAACCCCCGACCCCCGAGAGTAATTCGGTCACCACAAGACTCCTGCACCACTGATTGAACTGCCTGTCGCTGGTCGGGCCCTGCCAATACTAGGATCGATCCATCGCGGGGGAGGGAATTCTCTTTGAGCGAGACCACCCCCGTTCTCAGTGCTCCCGTGAGTTCGTGATCGGCGATGCGAGCCACAATCTGCTGCAACGGCGACGCAGGGTCTGCAAACGCCCGCACCACCGTCTTGTGTGGATCCGTCACATAGCCGTTCAGCATCGGCGGCAGCTGACGTCTCGTCAACCGACGAAACGCCATTATGTGTGGATCAAGCTCCACCCGCAACGGCTGATCGGGCAGGACGAATTCGGCAACGGTGCTTTGCGAGAGGCTCAGCATGATCGACTTGATGTCCGTCGATTCCTTCATCACGATTTGGATGGGGATCGTCATGCGAAACGGCTTCTCGGCCTGTTCGACCTGAACCGTCAGCCGCCAAGCTTCCTTGCCGCCCTCTGCTTTCACGCGACGAGCCTGGACATCGCGCAAGGATACTCGTGGGGCACCGGGCTGTTCGACCCATTGCTCGAAAAACCACCGCAAGTCCTGACTACTTTCTCGAGAAAAAACTTCCTCGATTGATTCCCAGTCCGCCGGGCGATTGCGATAGCTGCTGACGAATGTCTTCAAGCCGCGCCAGAATCGCTCGTCTCCGATTTCTTGTCGAAGGAGATGAAAGACAAAGGCCGATTTTTGGTAACCGATGGCGTTGTCTTTCTCGTCATGCTTCCTCAGAAACTGGGAAACTGCATAGTCAGTTTCAGGCCTCACATAGAGATTGTACCCATCAAGCATCATTCGCCGTTGTTCGAAGGCTTGCGGAATATCCTGCACCAGCTCGTGCCAGTAGTAATTCGCCAAGTAGGTCGTCATGCCTTCGACCCAGTTCCCATGATCGTCGCGATTGAACACCGAATTGCCGATCCATGAATGGACGATCTCGTGACCCAAGGCATAGGGTTGGATATAGTGTCGCTTGATGCTGCCGCTGCCGAGGAGGGTGAACGACGGAAGCCCAAGACCGCTCGCAAAGAAATTCTCGACCACTGCAAATTTGTCGAAAGGATAGTCCCCGAGGATCCTGACATACGCGTCAAGATACTTTGCAGTCGCATCGAGATACTCATCCGCCAAGCCAGCATTGTCGGGCAAGAAATGGGTCTGGAGTTCAACTCGCTGTCCTGTCGGACTTTTCCATTCCCGCGATGTCGTCACAAACTTGTTGGCAACGAGTGTGAACGCCTCGGACTTGTCCTGAGCGACCCAGGTTGAGGAGGTCTTTCCCGCGTTGGTCGTCTCACCTTCCTTACGGCCCGATGCCACCACCGTCCAGCCCTGTGGAATCTGAGCCGTTACTCGATAGGTACTGAAGGAGCCGATGACATCGGGGTACCATTGGCTCTCACCACTCAAGTACACACCTTCCACACCGATATGTCCCGCCGTCTCGCTGGGGGTCACGAATCTCAAATGGCGCGGTTCTCTGGGAGGGTCACTGATCTGACCCCGATAACTCAGGACCAACATCACTCTCCGGCCATGGTCTTTGGGAAGAGAGACAACAATGCGTTGGGCCGTGGTCTCCGGAGGACGCACTATCGTGAACGGGACGACTTCATCCCGGCCTCCCTGCCCACCCGAAACCGAGTGCGTTCGCATCGCAACGGACTCGACATGCAGCGTATGGGCAAGCGTGAACGTGACCGACGTGACCTGTGAATTCACTTCTAGTTCGACCTGATCGTTCGCCACAACCTCATGTGCGGCCGGAATCATCTCAACTGAAAGGGTGTGATGAATGTTGGTGACACTCTCCTGGGCAGGCAGAGCTGAAATACACCACGTGTGTACGATGGAGGTCGCCAGCAGACCGATGAGACAAGAGCGAAGGACAGATTTCCTGATGGACATCAGGAAGCGTTTTAGCACTCGCGGCAGACGAGTACAAGCTGGATGGCGGTTAAGAGGCGTTCAAGATCGACTGGCTTGATAAGGATCTCCTGAGGGGCTAGACTCCACGCTTCTCCAAGCAACTCCTCATTGTGACTTCCCGTCATGATGATGACACCACCTGAATAGTTCCTGTCACGCAGGGCGCGAAGCACTTCCACCCCCGGCATTCCAGGCATGATCAGGTCGAGCACGATCGCATCCGGCGGCATCTCTTCGACTATCCGCAGAGCCTCGTCGCCATTTTTGACGCCAAACGCCCGATACCCGCGCAGAGTGAGAAACCGGACCAAGAGATCGCACAGGAGCGGCTCGTCGTCGACGACCAAGACCGATTCATCGATCTGCTCGATGACATTCCCGTTGCCAAGAGGAAGTTGCGTGGTCGCTGACGGCACAGGTAACTGTGAGAGTCGAGTAACGGCTTCGACGAGGACGTCCAGCGACAATCCTTTTCTAATAAAATCCGTGGCTCGGAGAGCTCGAGCTTGATTCTCCTGACTTTCGGTGGCTCCACCACCCAGGATAATCACCGGGGCATGAGGGTCGATGGCCCGGATTTCCTTTAAAACAGTCAGACCGTCCATCTCCGCCATACGGAGATCTAGCAGGGTAACTCGTGGATTGTGTGCGCGGAATAGACCAAGACCTTCTCGCCCACTGGTTGTCGAAATAACGTGACACCCGTGCCGGGTGAGCACGTTCTGTAATAGATCGCAATTCATCTGATCATCGTCCACGATTAAGACTTTGATCATCGCTGCAGACCCTCCTCAACCTGAGGTATTTGTACCCCGTGAAAAGAGAATAGCACGAGGCTGTGAACAATGAGAAGAAAATGCGTGGTTTATGAGCGAGACGTCGGCTGCCCGAACAGAGCCGCGACAAACGCCTCGGCATTGAAATCCTGGAGGTCATCAGCTCCTTCTCCCACACCGATGAGGCGCAGAGGGAGCTTCAGTTCTTCGGCAATGGCTACAACAATCCCCCCTCGTGCGGTCCCATCGAGCTTCGTCAGAGCGAGTCCTGTGACCCCAACGGCCTCGTGAAATTGACGGGCCTGAGCTAGCGCGTTCTGTCCGACCGTGGCATCCAGGACCAACAGCACCTCGTGTGGCGCACCGGGTAACTCCTGAGCGATCACCCGTTTGATTTTCCGCAGCTCGTCCATCAGATTGGATTTGGTGTGCAAGCGACCCGCCGTGTCGATAAGGACTACGTCCACCATCCTGGCTTTGGCTGCAACGACACCGTCGAAGGCCACGGCAGCCGGATCGGCACCGTGACGTTGGCGAATCACTTCCACTCCGACCCGATCCCCCCAAACTTGAAGTTGATCAATGGCAGCGGCACGAAAGGTATCTCCTGCCACAAGGAGAGGTCGTCGCCCGACCTGCATCATCCGCTGAGCGATTTTGGCGATAGTAGTTGTTTTCCCCACGCCATTCACTCCAACGACAAGGGTGACAAACGGTTTAGGGCCTTCGGTGACCAGCTGATCGATGGTAGGGGCTGATACGGTTTTCAGAATGCTATAGAGTGACCGACTTAAAACATTCTGAATCCCTTCCGAAGTTTGTGCGTCCACACCCCGCGTTTCTTCCCTGACCTGCCGCATCAAACGATCGACGGCGTTGGCTCCAAGATCGGCAGCGAGCAGCGCCGCCTCCAGTTCTTCAAGGAGTTCTTCGTCCGGTGCACGTCCGAGGAAACGATCCAGGGACTGCTGCACGACATGGCGTGTTCTGCCGAGCCCTTCGCTCAGCCGTTGAAACCATCCCATCGTCAACGACTCCTTATTTGCCGTGCAGTGCGAAGCGTGACCATGCGCGGCACAGGTGAAATCCGATGAAACAACGCTCGCTCACGACGCGCCATTCGCGCCGCTTCTCGTGGATTACGTTCATGGTCGTATCCACAGAGATGGAGCACCCCATGGACCAACAACATCGTCAGCTCATCGTCGATCGATCGTCCAGCTTCCTTTGCTTGGCGAACGGCGGTCGGTAAGGAAATCACAACATCCCCGAGCATGTGGGTGACAGGACGCACACCTTGAGGCATCACGGCCTCACGGATGGAGAAAGCCAGGACATCGGTTGGTCGATCCTTCTTGCGATACTCACGGTTCAGGCGTCGCATACGCCCATCTCCAGTCAATTCCAGACTCAGTTCCGACCGAGACTCTCCAACCGCCGATAAAAGGCGTTCAGCTAAATGAGCCAGTATGGTTTGTCTGACGGCAAACCGCGTGAGACGCACGCGAAGATAGATTGCCATCAATGAGAACTGCTGGTTAGATCGCCAGGCGACGAGCCTGACGCAGGCGACTTGCGGGGATTGGACGATGGACGCTGTTGAGACGAGACCTGCCCTCGAGTATGCCGAACATCACTGCCGTGTACCGGCTGGTGGCGATCATAGGCCTTGATAATTTCTTGAACCAGTCGATGCCTGACCACATCCTTTTCGTCGAAGTACACGAACTCAATTCCTTCAATGTCGTGGAGGATGTCTTTTACCTGAATGAGGCCGGATACCCGATCACTCGGTAAATCAACTTGCGTGATGTCGCCGGTCACGACCACTTTGGAATGGAACCCCAGCCTCGTGAGAAACATCTTCATCTGCTCTGCTGTAGCATTTTGTGCTTCGTCCAAGATGACAAACGAATCATTGAGCGTTCTCCCGCGCATGAACGCCAAGGGGGCAATTTCAATATCTCCCCGTTCGATCAAGCGATTCGCTCGCTCCATATCCATCATGTCGAACAGCGCGTCATAGAGCGGCCGCAGATAGGGATTCACTTTCTCGTAGATATCGCCGGGCAGGAACCCGAGTTTTTCCCCCGCCTCAACAGCCGGCCGCGCAAGAATAATCCGGCTCACCTCTTTATTCATCAACGCGCTGATCGCCATGGCCATGGCGAGATAGGTCTTTCCCGTTCCAGCCGGTCCGATGGCGATGACAATATCGTGCTGCTCGATTGCTTCGATGTAGGCCTTCTGTGTGGGCGACTTGGGACCGACAAACCGTTTGTTCGTCACGATCATGGCCGACTCGCCGAGCACGTCCTTGAGTGACGCCTCGGGGGTTCGGCGCAATGCGCTGAGCGCATGGGTGACATCTTCAGTTTGGAGTGATATCCCTTGGTTGGTCAGAGAGGCAAGTTCAACGAGAATGCGTTCCGCTTGACGAACAGACTCAGGAAGACCATCCAGCGTGAGTTCTTCCCCGCGGGCAGAGAGTCGGACACCCAACTCGTCTTCGATCAGCTTGAGATGCCGGTCATGGTGACCGAACAAGACAGCGGTGTTGGTGCCTTCTCGTAGTTTGAGTTTGCGCACGAGTCTGGGGTGGTCTCCCTCCTCTATGATGAGGGCATTGTAACAGACTAAGAAAAGTCGAGACAAGCAGAAGGAATACCGAAGCACATCGTAGGCTAAGACTCTGGTTTGGACGTTTCAGTGGATGCGACCGTCAGCTCGAACTCTTGAAAGGAAAACCCTCCTTGTTCATCCGTCGCGACAACCTTCACTCGATGCACTCCCGGCTTTACATGTCCGATATCCCAGACAATGTGACCCGTTGTTCTATCGATAACCATGCCGGGCGGGGCCATATCGAGCTGGAAGTTCACCGAGTCGGAATCTGAATCTACAGCTTTCACTGCATATTCATATCGATTGCGATCGATGGACGTTGGTGGAGATGAGACGATTTTGGGTGCGTTATTCCCAACCGTGTAGGGATCCGAGCGTGACATCTTTCCGGCGGCGTGCTGGTCGCGCGGCCTGACTTCAACCACGACGAGATCCTGCGGTCTGACCTCAGTGAGTTCGAGAAAATCTTCTTCACCCTCTTTCACGACGCGTCCGTTCTGGGTCCATCGATACAGAAACTGTGGGATGTCCCGATCATGATCCGAGGCGTCCACCAATGCTTGAAGACGATCTCCTCGTTCATCCGATTTCAAGCCAATGCCAACCTGTGCAATCGACGGAGGAGTATTGTCCACCCTAATGGTTTCAGATTTTCGGCTAGCCCCGGCAACCTTTCCATCAAACGGCACCGCTTCCAAATGAACTCGGTCCCCTCGCTTTAGCAGAGAAGCCGAAAGAGTTGGGCTTTTCTCACCATCGACAACCTGATCGTTCAGATACCAGTGATACCGAACTTGGACCGTGTCATTGTCCGGATCATGTGTGTTGACCTGCGCGATGAGATCCGTTTGCCGATTGAACGGGGTTGGCCCCAAGACAATGGAGTGAATGGCGGGCGGCTGATTAGCTTTTGGAGGTTCACTGGATCGTGATGTGCAGCCAGGGACGGGCAGAGAGATGATCGTTAAGAGAACACAGACTGACTCTAGCCCTCTCCGCGATCGTTTCCACGAATGCGACTGTACGGCTGTTCTTCCCAAACATGCTTGAGAAGAACAGCCGTACGGGTCACAGGATGTTGGTATCCCTTTATTTTTCACTCGTTTACTCGCGCAGATTGATCCAAGCGATAAACCGGCTAGTGACAGATCCAGGATTCGTACAAATCGTGTTGGTCAATCCTGCGCTCGATTGCATCATTCCTGTAATGCCTGACTGACACCCACTTCCACCAGTCCCAGCACCACCAGTGCCCCATCCTTGGGCACCGATGTGAACGGCCATCACCGAAAGCATTCCCGTGCCTTGACCGATGTCGACCCGCGCATTCGCCATCGTACTGCTCCCTGATGCGGAGGTCCCTAGGACAGGGGTGCTCATGGCACTCCCAGTTTGATAAAACAGACCGTAGAGATACCCGTCACCAGCTGAGATACAGAGATCGTCCTGCGGTACATAGGTGGGGTAGAACACGATCCCGCCGAGTACGGTCGGCGAGGTAATCGACCTCTCCCGTGTGGTCGTAAGATTGGTAAACCAACCGTTCTTGCTTTGCACTAGACCTTGCAGGGTCGTGGTTGGATCCTTTCCTTCAACCTTTTCAACCCCAGAAAGTGCTGTCGAGGTCACCTGATTTGTCCCTGTCGCACAGACGACACACACCGCGACGTCGGAGACATTCACAAGGTCGGTCGCCTTACAACCATCTATGCTCCCTTCTGTACAACTATAACTCAACACAGAATCCTTAACGCCGTACAACCGCTGTGATTCGGAGTTGGTCTTGTCGGGATTGCCAAAGAACCGCCCAGTTCCGAAAAAAAGCCACAACTTGTTGGCATCATCGACTGCGATGCCTGGAGCGGCTACCATTGGCCCTGCTTGGATTGAGGTCCCTGACGGATAGGGTGAAAAATTATCCAATACCTCGGTGGGCACGCGGCTTCCTGACAAATTGTATCCCCACGTCGAAGACGAACAAGGAGCCGTGAGACATCCACCGGCGGTCAATCGATACATCCGCCCTCGCCAGGGAAGACTGCCGTCATTGATCACGGACCCGCCATAGATGGCATCGGCACGATAATCCAAGTCACGATCCACGCTGACCAAATCACCGACGAAGGTATTGAGATCTCCTCCTGAGGCACTCTTAATCGGAAACGTCGTGAACACATTGGATGCGCCCACCCCCGTGCCCGTCCTCGGGCCAACCTTGATATCGACTGCATAGAATTTCCCTGTCTGCCCAATTTGGCCCTCATATCCGGTTGCACCTGATCCAAAGACGGCAATCCACACATCAT
>JANPKE010000140.1:0-1849 GCA_031425875.1 Nitrospirota bacterium | reverse complement strand
GCTGTTGGCCGGCGGAAATAAGATGTAGCAGGCGGGGGCAGATGTTTCTCTATGCTCGCTGACCGCCCGCCAAGACTCGATTGAATCTAGAAAGTTGGCGGCGATCGGTCAATGCGCGCAGTAAGAGAAACATCAGCCTCCGCCTGCTAACATAAATGGTGTGGAGAGGAGATGAGGAAATAATGGATGAGATGGAGCACGCGAAACCAGAGTTTCTGGAAGTGGTACGGGGAATTGACGGGTCCGTCCAAGTCGTGATTCCTGTCACTCCCTCCAACAGCATGTTTTTGATCTCGCTGACGAAAGGGCCGAATCGTAAATTTATCACCGTGCCCGAAGACGACATTATCGACTTGCCTCACGAAGCAAGCATCCGGACGAAAGTCACTAAGACGGTTAAGGACGCCATCGCAGCCTTGTGATTTCTGTGATGTAATGAATTCTCAATGAAAATCCGCCGTGTCTTGCCATGAAACAAATCCTGCCCGATATCTGGCAATGGTCGTGGTTTTCTGACGAGAAGCAACTCGACTTCAATGGGCTGTTTCTGATGATCGGTGAGCATAAGATCCTAGTAGACCCACCTCCGATGACGGCCGAGGCGAGAACGGTCGTCCGCCGACATGAGCCGATTGACTACATCATCATCACGAACCGAGATCACATCCGAGAGGCTGTGGCCTATCAGGCAGAGCTCAGGTGTCAGCTACGAGTGCCGGAAGCCGATGCCGCCCAGATGAATGTGATACCGACGAAGACTTACAAGGATGGTGAGCTATTACCCGGTGGGATCTGGGCTATCCATCTAGAGAATCAGAAGTCTTTGGGAGAATCAGCATTGTTTATCGAACGGGGGCGAGGTGTGTTGATCGTAGGGGATGCGCTGATCGGCAAACCGCCCGGTTCCCTATGTCTGCTTCCTGCCGAAAAGTACGCGGACGTCCAAAAGGCCAAGGACGGGCTTTGCCGCCTCTTGAAGTACAACTTCGATAGCCTGCTTGTCGGAGACGGAGCCTCCATCCTTGCCGGCGGGAAACAGCAAGTGGAACAGCTCTTGTCAGTGGCGTCATGACAGTGCGTCACAGCTTATCCGAAGAATTGAATCGACAAGGCAACGAGCATTTCTCACGAGGGTACTACACGGAGGCCTATAACTGTTACGCCAAGGCGTTAGAATATGATCGGCTCACCGGTGATCAACGTGCTCTGGTCGCCACACTTGGCAACCTGGGGAACATTTGCGCGGTCAGCGGACGGCGCGACGCGGCCCAGGCGAATTATCAGGAGGTCTTGGAATCGCAAAAAGTTCTCGGTGATGAAAAAGGCATCGGGACGACGTTGGCAAACCTCGGAAACCTTCGGGCTGATGCTGGCGAATGGGATCGGGCACGGGCGTATTATCTGGAGGCCCTCGATCTCATGACCAAAACACATGATGAGCCGGCCCAAGCCATCCTGTTCTCGGACCTTGGTTTGGTGGCCCGTGAAACTGGTCACTTTGAGGAGGCTATTCAGTTGTACGAACGATCGCTGGAGTTGATGCGCCGGTTGGGGAATCTGG
Organism: Nitrospirota bacterium; assembly: GCA_031425875.1. Classification (GTDB taxonomy): domain Bacteria; phylum Nitrospirota; class Nitrospiria; order Nitrospirales; family Nitrospiraceae; genus Nitrospira_D. The sequence continues at coordinate 288 of JANPKE010000140.1, read as the reverse complement.
GCGGTGTTGCGGACGCCTGGCGTATGATCGGCCGCACATTCTTGATGCAAAAACGCTACGACGAGGCCACCGCCTGTTGTCAGACCAGTCAGTCGGTCGCTGAGCGGTTAGGCGACGAGCTTCGTGCCGGTGGTGCACGGTACGTGCTGGCTCAATGTTATGAGGACATGGGGCGTTTGCAGGATGCAGCAGATCTCCTCGAACAGGTGGTGCGCATGGATCGCAAGTATCACCTGCCGAAACTGGAAGAAAACACGCAACGTCTACGCACACTTCGCGCCCGTCTTG
>JANPKE010000139.1:0-4474 GCA_031425875.1 Nitrospirota bacterium | reverse complement strand
CCGGGTGTGAAGCGCAAGGCTAATGTTGAACGAGGCCGGGACATCTTCAACGGCAACGGCTCCTGCTCCTACTGTCATGGAATGGACGGCTATCTCGATCGATTGCCACATATGAAAGAGGACATCGCCGCGCGCATTGCGCGGCTGAATCCGCCTCCGACCGACCTGCGTGATCCCGGCGTGCTTCGCCTGAAGACGAACAAGGAACGAGCCCGCGCCATCCGGGAAGGCCATCCTAGCACCGGCAGGTTTCGAGATTTCACCATGACCGATCGGGACATGGCCGATACCTTGTTCTATCTGGCGTTCATCAGAAAAGACCCCAACCCGGAGCAGTAAGCTCTGGGTCTGAACGTTCGAGGCCATCCCCGAGAAGCTCTTTCTCAAAGCTGCGTTGATCGCATCCTCTCAGATGTTGGGCCCCACAACAGAAGTATTGCCGCTGCGAGACTCAATCATATGATCAGGAAAAGTGGGAATGGGGAGCCGTACCGATTCAGGAGACTCCAAGATGCGCCACCATATTGTCGTATGGCCAAATATATTGCCCTATGTTAGTCTTCTTTCAGGCCGATGATTGAAACACATTTCGAGTGGGACCCGGACAAAAGACTCAGTAAATCAGAAAAAGCATGGGGTGCCGTTCCATCGTGCCCAATATGCTTTTGCCGATCCTCGACGCGTCGTTGCGAAGGACCTCTCACATAGCCAGTCGGAAGACCGCTTCTACTGTTTTGGCGAAGTCGATGGCGGTGTTTTGACGGTGCGGTTCGCGTATAGGGCTTCAGTGATTCGAATCATAGGCGCCGGTTATTGGCGCAAAGGAAAGGCAATTTATGAGTGAGAAAATAAAATACACCGATGAACCGCTTGGCGAGATTCGCGTTATCCAAGATTTTCTTCCTTCTCCATCCGAATTGGCATTTCGCGAAGAAGGCGTGAAGGTCACGTTGGCGTTGAGCAAGAAGAGCATCGATTTCTTCAAAGCCGAGGCATCTCGGCATCATACCCAGTACCAGCGCATGATTCGTCGGCTTCTCGATGCGTACGTCGATACGCAATCTCACCCGCTAACTCAACGCGCAGCCCGGACTACTCGTAAACGGGCAGTCGGTTAGCGTCGGATGGAATGAGCGAAGGAGATCGGCCATGTGTAAGAAACGACTGCCACCCATCCATCCGGGAGAAATCTTGAGGGAGGAGTTCATGAAGCCGTTGAATCTGTCCGCCAACGCGCTTGCCCAACGTCTTGGTGTGACGACTGCGCGGCATTACGGCAGATACCGCTTTGCGGTTAGCGCGCTGTTTTTCCACGACACCGGAATTCTGGATGAATCTTCAGCAGCGATATGAGTTGGAAGCAGCGCGGCGGGCAGTCGGTTCAGCGGTGGAACGCAAGGTGGTAGCATTCGATTTGGTGGGGTGAATGGTCTTTCCGTCTATGCATGGATGGGGAGAGAATGTGACTCCTTAAACTCGGCCCATGGCTAAGTCATACGACGAATATAGAAAAGACTATCCAGTAGCACTAGATGTGATCGCAGAGTGTCTGAGTCATAGCCATATCGCGTATCTTGAAAACATTGCTCTTCGATTCGCCTACGCGATTGAGGAGAAGACTCTTGATCTCAAGGATGGCAATGAACATAAGTTCCTTTCTGCAGTTCTCGTTAAAGCCACTAACGAGATGTTTGCCACGATTGGCTCTCTTCGGTACGGAGCGTTGTTGGCTAGTCACCAGCATGCACGGTCCGTTCTGGAACTCTACGCTGCTCTCGAGCATGTATATTGCACACCCGAAAAACGCGAACGCAAACTCGAAAAATTCGTTGAGTACTCGAACGTGGCGACATATTTGCACTATCAAGAATTGGCGAATGCGCTTGTCAAAAGGCATTGTGACGCAAGACGAATTTGCGCAAAGCTGTCAGGTTTCGGATAGTAGATTTCAAGAACTCGAAAAGAGGGTTCCTGAATGGCAGCGTGTATGGAAACTAGCTAGTTCAGATTTGTCACAAATTAAGAATTGGCATTATCCGGCTACTATCAATGGACTATTTGACTCCTCCCAAGAGGCAAGAGATCGTTGGGGAGTATACGAGATGCTTTGCCATGCGACTCATTTGTCACCCCTAGGAGAAAGGGTTGCCGGTGGTCATTTTATGATCGGATTCCCTCGCGACAGGAATGGCTTTGACTATCGAAGGATTAACCGCCCCATCGATGGTACTGTTCTAGGTGCGCAACAAATTACGATCTGTCTTGATAAAGTCGTGAAGGCAGACATGATCGAAGGTGTTCTGGACTGGGTGCCGGAGGGGTAGGAGAAGATGTTAGTGAGTTCACGGAAGAATTATCGAAGGGAGCATCCTTTCAGAGAACTTTCGCTTAGAATATTTGGGTACAAGAAATCAGGTCCCTTAGGTTCATCTACGCTTTTCTATACAGATGGTAAAGTCTTCCCAACACGTATCCTCGCATCCACGATCCGGCAGCCCTGTCCTGGCGATAAGGCGAAGATCGGATTTAAGTCGAGTTCGCTGATCTCAGGGATTTCTTCAACGAGGCGGGACACCCGAAGCAAGGTTTCTTCCAAGGCTTCAAGATCGGCCGGTGGATGCCCGCGATAGCCTGTGAGCAAGCGATAGCCTTTGATTCCGCGGACCATCTCTGCCGTGTCACGGTCGGTGAGCGGCGTGATGCGGAACTGCACATCGCCAAGGATCTCGACGTGAATTCCCCCAAGGCCAAACGCTATCAGAGGGCCGAATAGGGGATCATCCGTGACTCCAATCATGACCTCCACGCCGCCGGTGAGCATAGGCTGTACGAGCACGCCTTCCATGGCGTCGAGCTGATTGGTCTCGGCGAGTCGCGTTCTAATTGAGTGAAATGCTTCGCGAACCGCCTCTTCGTTCGTGAGATTCAATTGCACGCCGCCGATCTCAGTTTTGTGTACAATCTGATGTGAGGCCAGTTTGACGGCGACCGGATAGCCGACTTGCCTTGCCAGGGCCGCTGCTTCGTCAGCTGTTCTAGCCACTCCACCGGGCTGAACAGGTAGTCGGATCGCACTCATAACACTTCGTGTCTCCTCTACCGACAACCAGCCCGCTCCGCGACGCGAAAGGGCGTCGGCACAGATTGTCCGAACGGCTGAAAGATTCAGATCGTCGAAATCGGGAACCATGCCGGGCGACTGTTGTCGCCACTCCGCGTAAGACGCCGCTTTGCCGAGCACGAGTGCCGGGGTCTCCGGCAAATGGTAGGCGGGTATGGTTTCTGTTTGGGAACTAAACGTACGGTCCATGTCACCCTCCGCCATCCACGCGATGAGCACAGGCTTGGCCTTCGCCCCAGCCTTTCGGCCATTCTCAATTCCAGCCATGATGCCATGGGCGATCCCTGCCGTATCTGTCACGGTCACAGCCATGTAGAGGATAATCAGCGCATCGATCTCATCAGCCAAGAGGAGAGTTTCAATCCCCTTGGCGTACTGAGCCGCGGTGGCAGAAGCAATCAAGTCGACGGGGTTGCTTAGCGCGGCGGCCAACGGGAGAAAGGATGAGAAAGTTGCTCTGGTCTGGGCAGACAATTCCGGAACAACCAACTCGCTTTCCTCACAGGCGTCAGTACAAAGAACGGCAGGCCCTCCCGCGTTCGTGAGGATGCCTACTCGCCGTCCCAGTGGGAGGGGTTGATTGGATAGTCCAGACGCTAGGGCCAATAAGTCCTCGAGCGATTCTGCGCGAATGACGCCGGCTTGATGAAATAAGGCATCGACGGCCACATCGCTGGCTGCAAGCGCCGCTGTGTGAGAACTTGCCGCACGTCGCCCCGATTGTGATCGTCCAGCTTTGACCGCAATGATCGGTTTGTGACGGCTCACGCGCCGCGCGATGCGGGCAAATTTGCGAGGATTGCCGAAGGACTCCACGTAAAGGAGGATGACATTCGTGGAAGGATCCTCCTCCCAATATTGCAACAGATCATTGGTGGACACATCGGCTTTATTTCCCACACTCACAAAGGAAGAGATGCCCAAGTGAAATCGCCGTGCGCCGGCAAGGGTCGCAATCCCGATGGCGCCGCTTTGCGACGACATGGCAGCACGGCCTCGCGGGGGACTCAGCGTAGTGAAGGTGGCATTCAGCTGTATGTTGGGGTCTGTATTCAGAATCCCGAAACAATTAGGCCCGATCATTCGCATGCCGTATTGTCGGACTTTCGTGACTAACTGCTGCTGAAGAGCCGCTCCTGCTGGTCCTACTTCCGCGAATCCAGCCGTAATGATGACGCAGGCCCTGATTCCCTTTGCCGTACAGTCGTCGATGATGGACGACACGGAGTCTCGTGGGACCGCGATGATGGCTAGATCGACGGGCTCCGGGAGATCCTGCACGGATGGATAGGTCCGGATTTTCTTGATGTCGGTTGCCTTGGGGGTGACCGGGTAAACGGCGCCTCGAAACTG
>JANPKE010000138.1:0-4419 GCA_031425875.1 Nitrospirota bacterium | reverse complement strand
TCGGCTGGCGGGCCGAACGCAACCTCGCCGACATGTGCGCCGATGCTTGGCGGTGGCAGAACCTCAATCCTCAGGGATACAATCCCCCCCGCCCAGCAACCTAAGCCATGCCTACAGTACTCTGCCGCAGCACGCGGGTGTCGTGATACACTGCCCTTCAGATGTTCGACGTCATCCTCTACCAACCGGAAATCCCCCCGAATACCGGCAATATTATCCGCCTCTGCGCCAATACCGGCGTCCAGCTTCACCTGGTGAAACCGCTTGGCTTTTCCATGGATGATAAACAATTGGTGCGGGCCGGATTGGACTATCACGAGTTTGCCACGATCAGCACCTACGACGACTGGGCCGATTGTGCGGAGCGCTTCAAGGATCGCCGCCTGTTCGCTGTCTCTACAAGGGGAACCAAGCGCTATGACCAGGTCGGCTACACGAAAGACAACGTATTTTTATTTGGCCCGGAAACACGCGGGCTCCCATCCACACTCCTCGAATCGTTTTCAGTGGACCGGCGCATCCGTGTACCGATGCGCCCAGAGAGCCGCAGCCTCAATCTCTCGAATGCCGTTGCGGTCGTGGTGTACGAAGCTTGGCGGCAGCTTGGTTTTGAGAACGGGGGCTGACGTTCGTTCTTTGTAAAAAAGGCAGCTGCATGGCCTCGGCATTCTCCCACGCGTTCGTTGCCCTCGCACTCGGCAAGGCTCCCCAACATCCTGTCTTCACCTGGCAGGTCTTGTCCCTCGGCATAGCCTGTTCGATTGTTCCGGATCTGGACGTCATCGGCTTTTCCTTCGGGATTCAATACGGTGATCTGTGGGGTCATCGTGGCATGACCCATTCACTTTTCTTCGCCAGCCTCCTGAGTGCCATTCTCACGGGTGTCTGGCACCGGCAGAAATCGACGGCAGCACAGGTGCGCCTCTTTTTCTATCTCTTCCTCTGCACCGCATCACATGGTCTGCTCGATGCACTGACCGACGGTGGACTCGGGGTGGCGTTCTTCTCCCCGTTCGATACAAGCCGGTACTTTTTCACCTTTCGACCGGTCGCCGTCTCTCCGATCGGCATCAACGCATTTTTTAGCGAGCATGCTTTCCATGTGCTTGCCAGCGAGGTGACATGGATCTGGCTCCCAACCATTGCAGGGTTCTCGATCGTTCGCAGGCTACGATATGTGCGGTCAGCTCAACAGACCGTGAAACACGCACCGAGAGATTGATCAACCCTATGGAGAAGTTGACAGGCGATGGCACGAATGTGCCGTTCAGACTGATGAGCTGGCTGCGTGCTCATTAAGAAGGGGATTCTGCCCACCCTCTCTTCACCCATTTTCGACACACCCACCAGCTCGACAGGCGAATATGGCTGCTATCGGAGATATCGGCCATACAGGAAGGCGACAAACTGCTTTGCTCCACGCATTCTATTCTTGACGTTTTCCTCTGCGACGCCGCCTTGTCGCAATTGTTTTTCAAACCTGATTAACGCATCCTTCAATTCTCTTCTTAATTCTTTCTCGATGACTCGGTCCAACACGCTTGGCATAATCTTCCTCCTCAATTAATTTTCTCGGATTCACTCCGACCTGGACACCGACATGAAGGGTGTGACGGACAGACACCAGATTGGAAATTCTACAGAACTCGTCAGAGACAAGCCAGTTCTTAAACCAGGGAGCACCAGCTCAAGAAAAGACTCCTTCTTCAGGCAAGGCTAGAGCCGCCTGACATGGAACAACGTAAGCCCTGTTTTCACTCTGGCCTTAGGCAGAATCGTCTTATGCATAAGAAAGGTTGAGAGTGATGCAACTGATTCCTCCCAATGTACCAGCAACCGCGATGGTTCCTGCGTCAGCAGCTCCCCTAGGTGAACCGGGCCGACTACAAAAGCCTCACCACCCCGCCGTAACATGTGACTCAGTCTCGTCACAGCCGTACTCATGGTTATTGACGAATCAAACGAGTCATACGGCAACCACTGATAAATCAGGTCATACACTTCGCGGCTTTCCAGAGACGCTTCACGCGTATCAGCAGCTTCCATTCGAATTCGTTGTAGCCAATCCCATCGGTGCACTTCGGCGCACTGGGTCCAGAGCTGCTGGGCCTGACGCTGCGCATAGGCAACGTAGCGAACATGCACGGTATAGTCGCGTGGCCGGTCAAAGAGAACGCACGTGGCAATGACCGCATCCCCATTGGCAATGAGCACGCGTTCTGCCCGCGATCGCAACCTTCCAATCTCGCGATCCTGCTCGCCAAGATCGTCGAGATAGTCCGCCACGAAGGATTGGGCAGCGAGTTCGCCGATCTCCTGGTCGTCTTCTGGAAATAGGGGCACCGCCTCAAAGGCTTCGGCAGGGGAAATCTTCAGAACTCCTTGCGCGAATACCGTACGCCAATCGACCGGACTGACCGGACATTCGTTGGGTGGCGATGTCTTGACTGGGAGATCAGGACCCAATGGCAAGGTTACTTCCGTTTCACGATCTTTCAGAATCAACGAACGCCCTTCGACACGGAGGCTGCGATCCAGCGAGAGCACACGGCGCCCGATCGAACTGACGTAGGGAAGACCCACCGGATCTTCAGCAAGGGTGGCCTTTTGAATAATCCCGTTTTTCACGGTTACACACAGCCCCCGGTTTCCCTCAAGATACCGAACGGGAGGATGTTGGGCGGGCAGCCATTCAACACGATGAGACGTTACAGGATTCATGAACGCTGTAAAGGGATCCTCGGCCCCTACCGGCCGAGGCGTAAAAAATGTGCTGAACAAGCGAAAGGCTGCCTCGGATGGATAGGTTGGAATCCCGCGATACCGTAAGACCGTCGGCGCAGAGCGTCCCTTGTTCTGATCGTCGTAGAGCCCACGAATCAGCTCGAACACGGCAGAGCCCGTCCCGGGCAACAACGATTTGAACAGTTCGACCACCGGGAGAAAGTCAATCTGCTCCCAATGCATGGCTCCCATGCAGGCCATGAAGCGTACCGTTTCAAATCCCCCACCATCCAACACATACAAAGCATCTTTTCGCTGGCGAATCGTCGCCATGCCTTTGGGATCAATCGCAAGATCCTCATCGCGGTAAAACCACCGCACCTCCTCGATTGATACTCGTAACGCCCCGGCAGCCAGGGCACGAAGATCATCCGGAGTGATCCGTTGCCAATTGGACCTCAAAGCGAGATTGAGCCTGGTTTCATTCACTAGCCCACCGGGCTTCATCCCAACCCACCGTCCCCAATCCAGTCGGACTCGCGCTCGCCGCAGCAAGACAGTCCCGGTGTCGGTCGACTCCCATTCGCACTCATGCAAGGGATGGCCTACCGGGTCTGTTTCGAGGAAGCGTCGTCCATCGGGCCGATAAAAGACGAGGTGCCCGTTTGGAAGCGTTTCAACCCGTCCGCCGACCTTATCGAAGGACCCAGCGAGTATACGTGTGGAAGGAAACCGGAGATGGCCTGGCTGGTTCAGGGCAAATGCAATGGCGTCCGAGGGCATTCACTCGCGGAGTTGGCCGCTCCCCAAGACAATGAATTTCGAGCAGGTTAATTCTTCCAACCCCATAGGGCCCCGTGCATGAATGCGCGAGGTACTAATTCCAATTTCAGCTCCCAGACCGAACTGGTACCCGTCGTTGAGCCGGGTGGAGGCATTGACCAGGACGGCACTGGCATCGACTTCTTTAAGAAACCGCATCGCGTGTCCGTAATCCGACGTCACAATCGCTTCCGTGTGCTGCGATCCATACTCTGCGATGTGTGCCATCGCCTCATCCATGTTCTTCACGATTTTCACGGCAAGAATCAGGTCAAGAAACTCTTTGCCGTAATCCTGCTTGCTTGCCGGCTTGGCCTCAGGAATCAACTCGCAGGTCTTTGGACAACCGCGAATCTCGACATTCGCCGCGCCGAGGCTTCGGGCAAGCTTGGGCAACAGAGTCCGCGCGGACGACTGGTGGACCAGCAGGGTTTCCATGGCGTTGCATGTGGACGGCCGCTGCGCTTTGGCGTTGACGCAAATGGCCTCCGCCATCGCCGAATCCGCTTCGGCATCGACATAGATATGGCACACACCTGCATCATGCTTCACAACCGGAATCGTCGAATGTTCCGAGATGAGCTTCATCAACGATTCGCCGCCACGCGGAATGATCACGTCGATGAACCGATCCTGCTTCAGCAACACCGGTACCACCTCACGATCTGCACGATCGACGAATGTAATCGCACCGGCTGGAACACCGGCCTTTCCCGCTGATTCAGACAAGATGGCGGCAATCGCCGTATTGGACCGAATAGCCTCACTGCCACCTCGCAACACACAGACGTTGCCCGATTTAAGACAGAGGGCAGCCGAATCCGCCGTTACATTAGGGCGCGACTCATAAATGATCCCGACCACTCCAAGGGG
>JANPKE010000137.1:0-9759 GCA_031425875.1 Nitrospirota bacterium | reverse complement strand
GAGCGGTACCTGCAGCTTGTGCATGCGCTGCGTAGCAAGATGACGGAATTCGAGGACGATTTGCTGAAATCGGCCATGTAGGCTGCATCAGCATCTCCCTCCGCACGACAACTGTCAGGACTTCCCCACAGTCATTGGCACAGACTAGACCACGGGGAATGTCGGTGGGACAGCGTTTCTCACCTAGTTCGTGAGCGACCGCCGACGCCGCGCTGGACGCCGAACGTGGGGGAGGCGCCGCGTCTCGCTCGTCTTGTATTCGCTCCAACCGTCTCATAAAGCTGTACTTTGACGAACACATTCACCCCATCAGATCGGGTTGCTCCTCTGCCACCAGTCTCAGCCCCTGCTCCCCGTCCTCAGCCGTAAGCACCTCATGCCCCATCCAAGTCAACCGCTTCTTGAGCGCAGTGAGGCCGTCATCTACAATGAGGGTACGTGCCTGCACGGGACACTCCTGGTTTCGATTCGTAAAGGGCTATTGTAGGTGAGGATATGCCTGAAGAGAAAGTACGCTGACTACTTGAGTCCAACACATATCATTCAGGCTCGTAGTTGAGATTCGGCGAGAGCCAGCGCTCGACGGTGCGCAGATCCATGCCCTTGCGGCGAGCATAGTCTTCCACCTGATCTTTCCCGATTTTCCCCACCGCAAAATATTTCGCCTCTGGATGGGCGAAATAGAACCCGCTGACTGACGCGGTTGGCAACATAGCATAGCTTTCGGTTAGGGTGATGCCGCTGTTCTGTTCTGCCGACAAGAGGTCAAACAGCAGTTGCTTTTCCGTATGGTCCGGACAAGCCGGATATCCCGGTGCCGGACGGATGCCGCGATATTTCTCACGGATCAAATCTTCATTCGTCAACTGTTCATGCTTCTCATATCCCCACTCTTCCCTGATTCGCTTATGGAGACATTCGGCAAAGGCTTCGGCCAGTCGATCCGCAAGGGCCTTGGCCATGATCGAATTGTAATCATCATGGTCGTTATCAAACCTCCGACAGAGTTCATCCATTTCGATGCCGGTCGTCACGGCAAACGCTCCGATGTAATCCTGCCGACCGCATTCCTTCGGCGCAACATAATCGGCCAATGCCAGATTCGGCTGTCCGGCCGGCTTCTCCGATTGCTGTCGCAGATGATGGATCGTGGTGAGCAGGGTCTTCTGAGACGTATCCTCATAGAGCTCAATATCATCCCCAACACTCGATGCGGGGAAGACTCCATAGACTCCCCTGGCTTTGAGCTGTTTTTTATGAACAATCTCATCCAAAAGACGTCTCGCATCCTCATACAATTCCTTAGCCCTAGGGCCGACAGTTGGTTCGTCAAAGATCGTCGGATACCGACCTCTTAATTCCCACGTATGGAAGAAAGGCGACCAGTCGATGTAGGGAATCAACTCGACCAACGGTTGATCGGCAATCGTCCGGACGCCCAACGCCGTCGGCACGGGAATATCGACGCCCGCCCAGTCGGACATGAACCGATTGGCGCGCGCTTGGGCGATCGAAAGAAGCGGCTTGGCTCCTCGATCCTGATGCGCTTGCCTCATCCGCGCATAATCGTCCCGGACTTGCCGGACGAAACCTTCCTTCTGGGTTTGGCTCACCAAACTTCCCACGACACCCACCGCACGTGAGGCATCCAGCACATGAACCACGCCCGGCGCATAGGAGGGAGCAATCTTGACCGCCGTGTGGGCCTTGCTAGTCGTGGCGCCACCGATCAAGAGGGGCACGTCGAACCCCTCGCGCGTCATTTCCTTCGCCACATGGACCATCTCGTCGAGCGAGGGTGTGATGAGCCCACTCAGGCCGATGATGTCGGCTTTATTCTCACGAGCCGCGGCAAGAATTTTCTCGCAGGACACCATTACGCCAAGATCGATAACCTCGTAGTTGTTACAGCCAAGGACGACCCCGACAATATTTTTTCCGATGTCGTGCACATCGCCCGTCACGGTCGCAAGCAGGACCTTCCCCTGCGCCCTGAAATTGCCGGACCGCTTTTTCTCTTCCTCCATGTATGGCATGAGATGGGCCACTGCCTTCTTCATGACACGCGCGCTCTTGACCACCTGCGGCAAGAACATCTTGCCTGATCCAAATAGATCACCGACGATGTTCATACCGGCCATCAGCGGGCCTTCAATCACTTCCAGAGGCTTTGGGTATTTCTGACGCGCCTCTTCAGTATCCTGATCGATGTAATCGGTGATGCCCTTGACGAGCGCATGGGAGAGTCGCTCCTCAACCGTCCCCTGTCGCCACTCATCATCCTTGACAGCCACCTTACCCTTCGCCTTCACTGTCTCGGCAAAATTCACCAGGCGTTCGGTCGCATCGGGTCTACGATTCAGCAACACATCCTCGACAAGTTCGAGCAAGTCTTTTGGAATCTCCTCATACACCGCCAACTGGCCGGCGTTCACGATGCCCATATCCAACCCGGCCTTGATGGCGTGGTATAGGAAGGCGGCATGCATCGCTTCCCGCACCACATTGTTGCCTCGAAATGAGAAGGAAATATTGCTGATCCCTCCGCTGACCTTTGCACCAGGCAAATTCCGCTTGATCCAGCGCGTCGCCTCGAGGAAATTGACGGCGTAGTTGTTGTGCTCGTCAATCCCCGTTGCGACAGTCAATATATTGGGATCGAAGATAATATCTTGGGGCGGAAAGCCGACTTGCTCTGTGAGGATTTTGTATGACCGCGCACAAATCTCCTGCTTCCGCTCCAGCGTGTCGGCCTGGCCCTTCTCATCGAACGCCATGACCACGACTGCCGCACCATAGCGATGGATGAGGGTCGCCTGATCAATAAATTTCTGTTCGCCTTCTTTCAAACTGACACTGTTCACAACCGCTTTGCCTTGGATATTTTTCAGGCCGGTCTCCAACACCTCCCACTTGGAGCTGTCGACCATAATAGGCACTTTGCAGATGTCCGGCTCCGACGCAACCAGACGAAGGAACTTCTCCATGGCAGCCTTGGAATCGAGCATGCCTTCGTCCATGTTGATGTCGATAATCTGGGCTCCACCCTCGACTTGCTGACGCGCCACCGACAGCGCTGCCTCATAATCACTGGCCAGGATCAGCTTCGCAAAGGCAGGCGAACCGGTCACATTCGCTCGCTCACCGATATTCACAAAGTTCGAATCGGGCCTGATGGTGACAGCTTCAAGGCCGCTCAATCGCGTATAGGGCTCGACTTTCGAGGGTGCATGTGGCTTCACACCGCGTACGGCTTCGGCAATGCGCTTGATATGGGCCGGAGTCGTCCCGCAGCAGCCGCCGACAATATTCAGCCACCCATTTTCAGCCCATTCGCGTAGTTGTGGTGCCAAGGTTTCCGGCGTTTCTGGAAACCCTGTTGGCAACAACGGATTCGGCAGTCCGGCGTTGGGATGGGCGCTGATATAGATCGGCGCGATCTGTGATAATTCTTCGATCAACGGACGCATCTCTTTCGGGCCGAGCGCACAATTCATCCCGACGCTCAACAATGGCACATGGGAGATCGAATTCCAGAAGGCTTCGACGGTCTGCCCGGTCACCCCGCGATTGCTGCCAGCCTGGATAAACGTCACCGATGCCATAATCGGAACCCGGCGTGCGCCGGACGCAAACGCCTGTTGGATCGCAAAGAATGCGGCCTTCGCATTCAGTGTGTCAAAGATCGTCTCCACGAGCAGAAGATCCGCGCTGCCATCCAAAAGCCCCTGCACTTGCTCCCCATAGGCATTCACCAACTCTTCATAGATCGCCCCACGAGCTGCTGGATTGTTCACATCGGTGGAAATCGACGAGGTCTTGGTCGTCGGTCCGATGGCCCCGGCGACAAAACACCGCCGTCCAGGGTGCGCCCGCTGCACCGCCTCGACTGCCCGCTTGGCACACTCTGCGCCGGCTTTGGACAGTTCATAGCCAAGAGAACCCATCTGGTAGTCGGCGAGCGAGATGCTTTGCGAATTGAAGGTGTTGGTCTCAATAATGTCCGCGCCCGCCTCCAGATACTGCCGATGAATCTCTTCGATGATGAGCGGCTGCGTGAGATTCAAGAGATCATTGTGACCTTTGAGGTCTTTCGTCCAGTCCTTGAACCGTTCCCCTCGAAAGGCCGCCTCATCCAGCTTTCGCTGCTGAATCATCGTGCCCATCGCTCCGTCGAGGATTAGAATGCGCTCCTGCAAGAGCGCTGCAATGGAACTCTCGTGCGATATCGACATAGTCACCCTATTGAAATTACCAGGCTATTTCCCTATTGGCTGTGCGCGATCATACTGGAACCTCTTCGGAACGAGCAAGCACACCCGTTCCTTGACATGAATTCAGCGGCCTGGCTACGATGCCACCTCATGTATGAGTGCACCATTCTCCGTGCCGGAGCCTTGCTCTTTCTTCTCGGCGTTGTCTTGCTTGCGACTGTCCCCTCGTCAGCCACTGCCGCCCCTTATTTTGAGGACGGCTTCTTGGGACTTTCTCAGAAGGAGTTGCATGAACAACTCGGTAGGCCTCAGGCCGTGCGGGACCGAAAATCTGCCCTGCGCGTCTTCACGTATTATCCAATCACCGATTGGTCGACGTACTTCAGTAAGTTAGTGTCGCCTGAAAACGGGGAAGATGTGTACACCTTCTCGCGTGAGGGTATCGATGTCCGCTATTCCTTCAGCTATACGGTTGACCCGAATGATCACAGCGAGAACCGACTGCTGACCGTACGGCTGGTGGACATCGAATTTTCCCCGGCCGTGCCAATCAATCGACTCCCAGGTTTACTTCCGGAGTTTCGTCCTTCGACCGATCCGACTAATCCCGCTTTTCGATCCAACATTTGGGTGCTGTTGTTCAAAGGCCCCCCTTCGTCGGATGCCCGTTTTATCGTGAGAGAGCCTGGGAAGGAACAGCTCGACTGGACGCTCTGCTATCAACTCTTCGCGATGCAAGGGCTTCCCGATCGTTTGACGACCGAGGCATTGATCGACCGTGTGGAAATCAGCACGCAGAGCCTACAGTTGGTAACCCTCCGGCAGCGGCACACCCATGAACGAATTCCGAATCCATACTCCCACCAATTCGACAAGCAATCTCCTCCCCCCAAATCATCAGCCACATCAATACCAGTTCCTAAGTATGCAGAGTAGTGTTCGAACGAGAGACCGAAGGAGAGGGGCTTACCGCGGGACTTGCTGAAGGCGATCTTGCTGCGCTTGTCCAGACGACACGGCTTTCTTTTTCATGACATCCATAGGACCACTATCACTCACATAGATCAGCACCGGGGCTCCAATTCCAATCACCATGAGGAGGCACAATCCTAACATCCGCATGAGCTGGCTCTTGCTAAGATACATCATCAGCAACAACACCACTGCGGCGGCACCGGCATAGGTCACAATCTTGGATTGAGCCGGGGTCAGACCTTCCATCGCGAAGTGAAACGATGGCATGCTCCATCCATAATTCTTGGCTTGGTCTCTGACGTTCTGTTGCATCGACTGCATCATGGAAGGATTTTTTGAAACCGAATCAGGCTGCTCATGCGTCTTCACTTTCGCGCGGTACTTTTCAGGAATTGTTTCCGAGGTATCGGTGTAGACAAGATTCCCGCGATCATCAATGTAGGAATAAATAATCGTAGCCCAAGCCTCAGTGCAGACCCCCTGTCCGATGATGCACAGACACATCATGAGGATCAGATCTTGAAGCTTTGTGACCATCTGGCTGTTGCGTGTAACCATAAATATTGTAGGAGCGCTCAGAAATCTCTTGCTAAGTATAGCGCGTCCCCTACTACTATGATTTCATTGAAGATTACTGGCCGTTCCTTGACTCGCGAGGAACCACGCTGTTAGCATTCATTTTTCTCTCCATGACTACTGAATCTCAACCCCTTGCCGCTCCCGACACTGAGGAACCGTCGTTCATTCGCCGCCGCCCGGTCCGAATCATCATCTATGTTGGGCTTGTGCTGTTTGTCCTCATGGTTGTGGTCTGGCCACTGGTCGTTCAACTGAGCGATCCGGACTTTCAGAAGCACATCGAACAACACCGTGTCCTGGTTCGAATGACCAAAGAACAGGTACTGCAATCCTGGGGTGGACCACAGACCATCAATACGACGTTCACTAAAGATGGAATACGGCAAGAAGAATGGATTTTTGAGGATTGGGAAAGCTCCGCGATTGTCCGTCACCGCTATCTCTACTTCGAGGAAGGGATCCTGATGGGAGGATGGTACGAAGGTTCGCGCGAACGCCGCTCCCGCGACTTCCCCGCAGAAAAACCGCACCCACAAATTCAGCCCTAGCCCTCCAGCGGGCAGGCGACCTCGTGAATCGGAGTTTCTCTCTCGTCGTCAAGAACGCATCTGCCACATTTGTGCTTCCGCCGCCTCGCTGAGCGTGGGCGAAGCGGGCTTCGCGAACGACGACTGTGCCTGATTCAGCTGCAGTTAGGCTGACGTCTCCCGGATAGACAGTCGGAGCCGGCTCAGAAGGACTTCGGCACGCGCCTGGTCAGAGGCATCGACCATGACCCGGCTGACAAAGAACGGCACACCCGGATAGAGGCTACTGACATGTTCACCGTGGACGACGTAGGCGATGCCATTGCCGTCGAGCAAGCTCTTGATCATCGCGAGCTCGCCGACGTCTTGCGCATTGGTGAGATGAATCATCCGCATGAGCCGCCCGCCGATCGGTCGTTCATGCGTGAAACGTGCCCATTGGTTGCACTTTGCCGTCTCTCGCTTTACACTCGAACACGAGTTACGGAGTTTCTGTAATTCGCGCGCGCCGTTCCTGCCCCGGACCACCCGAGACAGTCAGCACGCGCTTCCACTCACGGATCTGGTAAATGGCCCAGGCATTCGGTTGGCCCTTGAAAAACGCAGTAGGATCCACGCCACTGGCATTGAGGAAGATTGGTTCGGTAAATCCTTCTTCTAACACGTAGTCGAGTAGCGATTCGGTCGTAAAGCCCGTCCCACGAAGGGTCACGTCGGCCAACACTGTGAGGATTTCTTCAGGATTCTGAATCGTTATTGGATTCATCGGCTGCTATTCTGTAATCCGGATTGTAACGACGCTCCACCGAAGAAGGCAAGACATCGTGCCTGTTCACATGAAGAAATCTGCGTTTCTTGAAGCGCTCCTCCGGATCATGGACGACAAGCATCACTGGGCTTGGGACTATTTTTCTTCCGGCCGACTCAGCAAAGCCCAGCTCAAAATTCACTTTCAGCATGAGTACGCCGTCTATGTTCGAGACTTCCCCGTCTTCTTATCACGAATCCTTGGAACAAATCCCCCACTTTCAGTCCGCCATATGTTGGCGGAGAACATTTATGAGGAAGAAACCGGAGGGCTCTCGCTGGGGCAATCTCATCCTGAGCTTTTCCTGACAATGATGGAAGGATTGGGCTTCCGCCGACGGGATTTTGAACGTGCCCACCTGCTGCCCGCGGCCCGAACCTATCGCGCCTGGCTGGAGCACACGTCGAGCCATCGCCAGTGGGTGATTGCCGCCGCGACCTTAACCATCTTCGTTGAAGGCAGCGTGAAGGATCGCAAGGAGATTCTTGCGCCTCCTGAGAACAAACATCCGGAAGATATCGAATCCATCATCAGCGTTCATCCCTTGGTCCGGTATCATGGGATTTCGCCAAGCCGAATGGACCTGATCCGAGCCCACCAGATGGTTGAGGCAGGCCATCGGCATGATGCCTATGACATGGTCGTCAATTACACCGCGCCCGCGCTTCGGCAATCGGTGCTGACAGGCGTTAAAAAGAGCTTGTCTCTATGGCTGAACTATCGTGATGCGGTCGCTCAGGCCTGTGGAATTAAGCCACTCTCATGACCCGAGTCTTCCTCTCCTGGTGTGTACTCTTCCTTGCCCTCAGCCATCACCCGGCGGCTACCGGCACGGACATTCCCCCAAACATGGCCCTGATTCCTCCAGGAGAGTTTACGATGGGAAGCCCCGAGGGAAGCGATGGTTTCCCTGATGAACGTCCGGAACGACGGGTCTTCCTCAGTGGATACTTCCTTGATCGTTTTGAGGTTACCAACCAGGCTTATTTGGCCTTCGTGCAAGCAACGGGTCATCGCGCGCCAGCGAACGCCACCCAAGCCGCAACCCTCTGGACAGACACTCGCCCCCTGCCGGGCATCGAACTCCATCCCATCGTCAATGTAAGCTGGGAGGATGCCGACGCCTACTGCCGTTGGGCCGGAAAACGCCTCCCGACCGAGGCGGAATGGGAAAAGGCCGCACGAGGGACTGACGGGCGACGCTATCCATGGGGAAAGGATTGGGACTTGTCCGGAGCCAACAGTGCCAGCTACTGGGCGCAACGGACGATTGAGTTCCAGAGCGGAGCGGATTGGGATGCCTTCTGGGTCAGCGGCGAGGGAGCTCGTCTGGCCAAGGAAAAAGGAATACAGGGAGAAGTCCTAACCATGCCAGTCGACAGTTTTCCACATACAGTAAGCCCGTACGGCCTATTCAGCATGGCCGGCAATGCTTCGGAATGGGTACAGGACTGGTACGACCCGAATTACTATAAAAATGCCCCGCTCACGGACCCCACTGGTCCGGTTCGAGGTGCGATCAAGGCCATGCGTGGTGGGTCATGGCTCAAACCGGCTGCCAGCCTCCGCACCAGCGATCGCGATTGGGGTACGATAGACAGCCGTCCCAGCGGCACTGGCTTTCGTTGCGCAAAAGACGCGTATTGACAGACGATCCTCTCTTCCATCCGTCAATTCATACCTCTCACGCCTCTAAACTGTGAATTCACGGTTCATGGAAATCAGCGAATGCGCGGTTTGAGGACAACCTTCACCTGTTCAACCCTCACCACAGGCATGATGAGGCCAACCCCTTCCTCCTCGTGCGAGAAATCATAGATGATCGACTCGGAGGGAATCAGCGCACCAGCCATCACGACGACCACGTGGACCTTCCCATGCTGTGCGAGACTTCGGCTAATCCGACCGGCGAGTTTTTCCCCTGGCTTCACACGCAGATTGCTTGGGAATTCGTCAGGCTTGAATCGGACCATTCCCCATCCTGTTGAATTGAACTCAGGCCCGACCGCCACCGCATAGCTCCTGGTTTCGGGATCGAATTGCGACAGTTCTCCAGGCCAGACGAAGGCCACATGCCAGTTCAGAACGGGGTTCTCCTCGCGTGCAGCATCCCTCTCGCGATTGAGGTTGAATAGCCGCTCATCATGTCCCAGATCATGGTGACCATGGCCATAGACTGTGGCCCAATCGGGAGGCGCCCCTTCCAGCGCCACAAGAAACGCCTCGATAGCGTTCCGTTCGATCAGGACGTGTGTCCCTACAGGAAGAAGAGTATCGAGTGTGCTCAGTGGAATTGTTCTCAGCTGGCGGAGTCCGGTTGCATCTTCCGATCGGATTGGAGACGGCACAAGAAGTAGACCTGAGAGGAGCAAACAAACCAGCAGACGCGTGAAAGGCCTACTCACCACCGGCATGAGTCAGTACTCGGTTGTACGAGGTCTTCAAGGCCGTCACGCCCTGATGGTCATCGGTCAGTACTCCAGCATCGATCAAGACCGCGAGCCGAGGCGCCGGATTGAGTCGGCGCAGACCGGACTGCGTCAGGCCATCCGTGTCTAAGGCCTTTTCATAGATCCCGAGCCACGATTCCGTCACGGCGCACAAGCCCGCATCCGTCGGTTTCATGCGGCCTAATCGCACTTGCTGCAGCAGCTTG
>JANPKE010000136.1:0-4756 GCA_031425875.1 Nitrospirota bacterium | reverse complement strand
CTCACGGTCCATCACAAGGACCACAACCATCACAACAATCCCCCTGACGGCAGCAACTGGGAGTTGCTCTGCCTCTACTGTCACGACAATGAGCATCAGCGCGATCAGGTCGGTAGCGGACCGAATGAATCTCTGTCGAGCCGTGAGCCAGATCGACCCTTCACCCCTTTCGCCAATTTGCTCAAGCGCAACAGCGCAGCCTGATCGAAGCCGGCCTGAAGAACTCGGGGGCAGGACCGACTGCACCAAAACAAGGGTACGGGCCTGTGATGTGTGAAACGAACGCGCGCGCGTTCTTGGATGCTCTCCTGCCTCCCACTGGCCCTCGTTTTAATCGTCGATTCCGCTCCGATCTTGCCGCCGCGCCCGCGGAGCCCACTTGTGGAATTCAGCCGCAATGGGTACTCTGCATCCACTCAGGTCCAGTTCAGCTATGAACCAGCCGCATGCCATGACCCATCCTCGTGATCCCTTGCACGGGATCACCTTAGAAACCATTGTCACGACTTTAGTCGCACGACACGGATGGGCAACGTTGGGCGCCCGCGTGCCCATCCGCTGTTTCCGCCATCATCCCACACTCCAGTCGAGCCTTACGTTCCTGCGTAAGACGCCGTGGGCGCGCAAGCGAGTTGAACAGATGTTTGTGGCGGAACTCCCCTAGCGCCCACCCTGGCACTATGGCTTCCAACGCAACCATCTATAAAGCTCTGCTGCAAATTGCCGATATGGATCGCCAGCACTTCCAGGACCATGCACTCACACTTGCGCGCCATCCATCTGAGACGGAGGAACGCATGATGGTACGAGTGCTCGCCTTCGCACTGCACGCAGACGAGGCCTTATCATTCGGCCGAGGGGTGGGCACCGAAGATGAACCGGCTCTGTGGCGGCGGGACTTCACGGGAGCAATCGACTGCTGGATCGAGATTGGCCAGCCCGACGCGAAGACCTTGCGTCAGGCCTGTGGCCGCTCCAAACAGGTCATTGTCTATGCCTATGGAGCCCGCAGCGCCGAGGTATGGTGGGCGAACCAGAGCCCGGCGCTCGGCCGTCTGAAGAACCTTGCCGTGACGCTGCTCCCGATGGAGAGCGTTCGTGCCCTCGCGGGGATGGCACGACCTACCATGCAGCTACAATGGACAATCCAGGACGGGCATATCTGGATTGCAGGTGGTGCGCAGACCCTCCACCTTGAATTACAGCGATTGAAGGACTGACACCACGAGCGACTCCGTGCTGGAGACAAACAGGAGACGAGCATCTGTCCTATTGCTCCGGCGTGCGAAAAACATCGCAAGCCTGTAGACCTGCCTACCTCGCTTGACGGACCAGTTGTCTACCGCGTAGCATACAGCTACGATGTTTCAGCAGGCCGATTGTCTTATCCCTCGCGTATTCTCGGCCTATTCTCAGCGGGATTGATCCCAGGGGTCTCCCCGTTCCAACGCCGGACACTCTGTTCATCACCAGACGCCGCCAACACACGAGAGGAGTCCCCGATGACTACCAACAGACCGATCACCGACCGTATCATGGCCATGCTCAAAGACTCGCCAGAGTGTGACTTTGACCGCTTCGTGACACAATGTCCCGAGCTCACCTGGAACGACCTCTTTCAGGAAGTGGGTCGTTTGAGCCGGGCCGGACAGGTGACTATTACCAGAGGAGTCGGCGTATTCACGGTAAAATTGGCGTCGGTGAAATAGCCGCGACTGGCAGCGTAAGCTCCAGGAGCGTTGCGACACCTACGAAGTGACCGCCCCTTGTGCGCATGGGACATCTCCTTTGCGCGTGCATACTGTACCTGCCCCGTGTCTTTCCCCTCAATGCCGGCATCCGTCTTCGCCCAGGCCGGCATTGGGGCACTGCAACCTTGCATTCACAGTGCGTTATGACACAGCTGCCCCTGCGGGTTTCGGCGCATCTTCGCGTATCCGAAACCACACAACATACAGCGACGGCAGAAAGATCAACGTGAGTATGGTTGCCACGGCCAGACCACCCATGATCGCGGCGGCCATGGGGCCCCAGAAGACAGTCGGGGCAATAGGCAACATTCCAAGAATAGCGGCCACTGCGGTTAACATGATCGGACGGAACCGAGACAGTGTCGCATCGACAATGGCCCTCCACTCCGAGGTCCCAGTTTCTTTTTCGACTTGAATCTGATGCACAAGAATGACTGAGTTGCGCACGATCATGCCGACAAGCGCGATGACTCCCAGTAACGCGACGAACCCCATGGGCTTCTGCACGGCAAGCAGTGCCAGGACAACCCCGATGACGCCAAGCGGCGCGACACTGAGAACAAGAACAAGACGGCTGAAGTTCTGCATTTGAATCATGAGCACCGTGATCATCAGAACGATCGTGATCGGAAAGACCGCGGCGACCGATCCCTGCGATTTCGTGCTCTCCTCAATGCTGCCGCCCACGGCAATTTCAAACCCAGGAGGAAGCTGCTGTCGCAGGGATGCCATTGGCGCATGCATCTGTTCCATCACGGTCGCCGGCATGACGCCGGTTTTGACATCGGCTTGCACCGTGAGGGTTGGCAATCTCCCTCTGCGCCAAATCAGGGGGATATCCTGCTCGTAATTGACGTTTGCAAGTTCAGTCAAAGGCACGGTTTTCCCGTTGGGTAACGGAATGTCCAGCGCCCGCATTCTGTCTAACAACATCCGTTGCGTTTCTTGGGCCCTCGCCACGACGTGGATCAGGTAAATATCATCGCGGACTTGCGTGGCTGTTTCACCGGACACCACGATGTTGATCGCCTGCGCCACCTTCGATGAGGTCAGTCCCAAGAGCCTCGCCTCATCCTGGTGCACTTGAATTTTCAATTTCTGGATCGGTTCCATCCAGTTGAAGTTGATGTTTTTCAAATCAGGATTGGCCGCCATAACACCCGCGACCTTGTCGGCGATGTCGCGAACCTTGGCAGGTTCTTCTCCGCTGACACGATATTGAATCGGCCACCCGACAGGAGGCCCCAATTCGAGCGGATAAATTCGCCCGATGACTTCGGGAAATTGTTGCTGCAGTGCGTTTTTAAGATAGGTTCGTACGCGTTCGCGCGCGTCAAGATCGTTCGTGACGACCACGGTTTCGGTGAAAAATTCGTTGTCCAGTTGAACGTCGAGCGGCAGATAGAACCGCACGGCGCCGCGTCCGACATACGAGCTCCAATGGTCGATATCCTTGTGATCCCGGAGAATCTCGTCTAGTCTTTGCGAAACCTTGTCGGTAGCATAAATGGACGCATCCTGTCTCAGACGCAAATCAACCATCAGTTCTGGGCGATCGGAGGAAGGGAAAACTGGTTAGGGACCAAAGGCAGCAAGACCAGCGAAAGACCAAATAGACCACCCGTTAATGCAATCGTTCCTTTTGCATGGCGCATGCTGAAAAGAAGAAGGCGATGGAACACCCGATAGAAACGCCCCTTGTCCGTATGCTGTTGTGCGAGTTGTGTCGGCAATACCATCGTTCCAATTAAGGGCGAGAACAGCACCGCAACAAACCACGACGCCATCAGAGCGACCGCGACGACAGCAAAGAGCGAGAAGGTATACTCTCCGGCTCCGCTCTTGGCGAAACCGACCGGCACAAAACCGATCATGGTCACCAACGTCCCGGTTAACATCGGAAACGCCGTGGTGGTGTACGCGAAGGTCGCCGAACGCAACGTGTCCCAGCCATGCTCCAGTTTGGTGAGCATGCTTTCAATGGTGATCATAGCGTCATCAACCAGCAATCCCAGCGCAATAATCAGCGCACCAAGCGATATACGTTGGAGATCAATACCGAGAACCTCCATCATCACAAAGACGATCGCCAGAACTAGGGGGATCGACAACGTCACGACCATGCCCGCCCTAACGCCAAGACTGAAAAAACTGATTCCGAGAACGATGGCAATCGCTTCCCATAACGCCTTCATGAACTCATGCACAGCATGGTGAACAACCTTGGGCTGATCGGCGACCAGATACGTTTCGATGCCAATGGGCAAGGTCGCCGCTACTTGCCGCATCGCCTCCTTGATATTGTGGTCGAGCGCGAGAATATCCCCGGATGATCGCATAGCTATTGCGAGCCCGATCGCGCTTCTTCCATTCACGCGAAACATGGGTTGCGGAGGATCGACGTACCCTCGGGAAACGGTTGCGATATCGCTCAACCGTAGCATCCTGCTTCCAATGGCAAAATTAATGTTCAGGACATCCTGTTCGGACAGGAGTTTTCCGGAAACCTGCACAATGACTTGCTCGTCTTTTGCTTGGATGACCCCTGATGGATTGACGGCGTTCTGCGCTTGGAGTTCCTTCATCAGAGCCAGGCGATCAAGTTTCAGCTCGGCGAGGCGATGTGTGGAAAACTCAATGTAGATCCTTTCGTCCTGCGTACCGATAGTTTCGACTTTGGACACATCGGGGACCTCCAACAGACGCGAGCGCGCGTTCTCGACATAATCCCGTAGTTCGCGGTGAGTAAAGCCGTCAGCGGTGAAGGCGTAAATAATCCCGAACGTGTCACCGAACTCATCATTGAAGAATGGCCCGATCGTTTCTTGCGGAAGTGCCTGCTTGATATCGCCGACTTTCTTTCGTACCTGATACCAAATGTCAGGGATGTCCTGTTTGGGTGAGCTATCCAGCAACGTCACGAAGATCGTCGATTTCCCGGCAGTCGTGTAACTTTTCAGGTAATCAAGATGGGGTGTCTCCTGCAGCTTCTTTTCGATGCGGTC
>JANPKE010000135.1:0-7031 GCA_031425875.1 Nitrospirota bacterium | reverse complement strand
CACCACCATGCCGTAGGTATCCAACGATGTGTCCTCTTGGAGCAGCCGCGTCAGTACTCCCTCGGTGACGACCTCGAGCCGTGTCCTCAGCCCGATCTTCGTGTCGAATCGCATCCGATAGCCGATGGTTGCCCCGACAGGCTCGTGCAGCTGGTCCGCCATCCGGTGAGCAGCAGCTCGTGCAGCAAGGCGCCGTGGCTCCAACATCAGAAGTTTCCTGTTCGATAACCAAGGCAACTCGAGAAGTGCGAGTGGAACGTAAGTGGTTTTCCCGGCGCCGGGAGGGGCCGTGAGCAGCACATTGGGCCCGGCGTTCAACGCTTCACAGATTGATGGCAGGACATCTTCTATTGGAAGTGTGGACATGACGTGATAGGTTCGTACACGTGATGGAACAGACTGTACCAAAAAGTCACGAGAAGAAGGAATGCCGCAATCACAGAGCGTTCCGGGGGACCTGATGCCGACCTATCGTTGGAGCACGAATGGGCCGACTCAGCCAGGCTGGTACTGGTTCCGGGGACAAGCGCATGAGGTCGATCCCTTTATCGTGCTTGTCGATGAGGCAGGACAGTTCCAATGGCCGGACGGCGGGTTTCAGGAAGTCACGTTGGCCAAAGGTGAATGGGCTGGCCCGATCGAGGAGCCGGACGAATAACGCGACCAGGTTTCACCAGAAGAACATGAAAGAACGAAGCGTTGAGCCGCATCTCTTCATTATTCTCGGAGCGACCGGTGATCTGACCCGGCGAAAACTCCTGCCCGCACTCTTTCACTTGCGCACCTACGGCGAGCTTGATAAGCAGAACACGCTCATTGTCGGCGCTGCGTTGCCGGAGCTCAGTCAAGAAGCCTTCCGGTTATGGGCGTATGAGGGCCTGGGCAGCTCCGGGTCGCGTCATGCGACCGACCTCCGCCAATGGTGTGAAGATCATGTGTATTATCAACCTCTACGCGAAGGCAAGTTGGCGGACTACGAAGCTCTCGCCAAATTTATCGCTCAGTTTGAAGTGGCGAGGAATCTGCCTCAAAACCGAATTTTCTATCTGGCGCTTCCGCCAATGATTGTCCCTGAAACCCTGGAGCTGCTCGATCAAACTGGATTGCTCAAGAGCCATGGGTGGGTGCGGGTGGTCTTTGAAAAGCCGTTCGGTCATGATTTTCACTCGGCACGGGCGCTCAATACCCTCTTACATCGCTATCTCGAAGAGTCTCAGATCTATCGCATCGATCACTATCTGGGCAAAGAGACCGTACAAAATCTATTGGCCTTTCGCTTTGCGAATCCAATTTTTGAATCGTTGTGGAATCGCGATACGGTGGAGAGTGTGGAAATCACGGTTGCGGAAGACCTCGGTGTCGAACACCGTGGGGCTTACTACCAGGGGGCCGGCGCCTTGCGAGACATGCTTCAGAACCATTTGACGCAACTCCTGACCGTCGTTGGCATGGAAGTGCCGACTTCCTTCGAAGCGTCAGAGATTCAAGCGGAAAAACTGAAAGTCTTGCGCTCGATTTCACCCATTCGCCATCAGGACGTGATCTTCGGCCAATATTCGGCATGGGACGTCGCCGGCCAGCGAATTCCCGGCTATCTGGAAGAACGAGGTGTACCGCCAGACTCCAAGACTGAAACCTACGTGGCGTTGAAATTGGAGATTCACAACTGGCGCTGGAGGGGAGTGCCGTTTTATTTAAGAACCGGCAAACGGCTTCCGCGCAAGATCACCCAGGTGGCCGTCACCTTCCGCTCGGCCCCCATTCAAGTCTTTCGATCCTTGGAACCAGGCAGCCTCAATCCCAACAAGTTGCTGATCACGCTACAGCCGAGTGAAGGCTTTTCTCTCTGCTTCTCCGTAAAAACACCCGGGAGGCCATTCAAATTTGCCGATCGCGCATTGAGGTTCGACTATGGCCATGCCTTCGGCGGGGAACTGCCGGAAGCCTATGAAACACTGTTGCGCGACGTCATGATCGGCGACCAAACCTTGTTCGTGACCGCAGACTTTACAGAAACTGCCTGGCGACTCTACGACCCGCTCTTGCTCAGCCCCCGACCGGTGCATGTCTACACGGCTGGATCGTGGGGTCCCCAGGAAGCCGACGCACTGGTGGAACAAAACGGTCTGGGCTGGCAATTGGGATGGTAGGGATTCCCGCACGAGTCTTCTGCCACGTCGTTATACTACGAGGGTGAATGCCTGCCGAGTCCGACAGCTCGATCACCACCAATATTCCACAACGCATGGATCGGTTACCCTGGGCCCGGTGGCACTGGCGGGTCGTCGGAGCATTGGGGATTACCTGGTTGCTCGACGGACTTGAAGTCTCCATCGTGGC
This sequence comes from Nitrospirota bacterium, assembly GCA_031425875.1. Lineage (GTDB taxonomy): Bacteria > Nitrospirota > Nitrospiria > Nitrospirales > Nitrospiraceae > Nitrospira_D. The sequence continues at coordinate 4,691 of JANPKE010000135.1, read as the reverse complement.
CTCACTCGGCCCGACACTGACCCACCCAGATGCCATGCATCTCACACAATCAGAGGTAGGACTCACCGCCTCTGCGTACTTGGCCGGCTCGGTCCTTGGTGCCTTGGTCTTTTCATATCTCACCGACCGCCAAGGGCGAAAAAAATGGTTCATGATCACCTTGGCGCTGTATCTTGCGGCAACGGTGCTGACAGCATTTTCGTGGGACCTGATGAGTTTCATGTTCTTCCGATTCTTGACCGGGGCCGGCATCGGAGGCGAATACGCTGCTATTAATTCGGCCATCGATGAATTAATTCCCGCTCGAAGCCGTGGGCATACCGATCTAGCCATCAACGGGACGTGGTGGCTCGGCTCGGCAGCTGGCGCTCTGTTGACGTTGCTGTTACTGAATCCGGCCATCTTTCCTGAATCTGTCGGCTGGCGACTGTGCTTTGTGTTCGGTGCCGTGCTGGGAGTGGCGATCATCATCGTTCGGCGTGTGATTCCCGAAAGCCCACGTTGGCTGATGACCCATGGGCGGGTGCCTGAAGCGGAAGCGATTGTGTCAGAGATTGAACGGCAGGTGGCGCACGATCAAGGCACATCACTCGCGACCCCTCAAGGCACGATCACGGTCCATGCCAGCCCCCACGCGACGATCGCGACCGTAGCCCGAGAACTCTTCCAATCATATCCACGGCGGACGGTGTTGGGCATCGGACTCATGGTCACACAATCGTTCATGTATAACGCAGTGTCGTTCACCTATCCCTTGCTGCTGACAACATACTATGCCGTACCAAGTGCCACCATCGGTCTCTATATTCTTCCGTTTGCACTGGGTAACTTCTTAGGACCACTCCTCTTAGGGCGATTATTCGACACGGTCGGCCGAAAACCCATGATCAGCCTCACCTACGGCCTAGCTGGCCTCCTCTTGTGTCTTGCGGGCTATCTGTTTTGGACAGGTGCCTTGACGCTCACTCAGCATATGATGCTCTGGTCACTGATCTTCTTTTTTGCATCGGCCGGGGCCAGCGCCGCTTATTTGACCGTGAGCGAAATATTTCCGATGGAGATTCGTGCCATGGCGATCGCCTTTTTCTTTATCGTGGCACAAGGGGCTGGTGTGGCGGCGCCGTGGCTCTATGGGAGGCTGATCGAAACGTCGATCGCCAGTGTCTTCTACGGGTATCTCTTGGGCGGAGGCATGATGCTGCTCGGGGCGGCAATTGAGTTATGGTTGGGAATCAATGCGGAAGGGCAGTCGCTCGAACAATTGGCGGCACCCTTATCATCGCGACCTTCTCCCAGAGATCCAACCCAGTCTACCTGACCAGCTGTGTGTGCATCGACTCCAAGCACCGGGATGGTTGGTTCGGATACCTGCGGTGAGGTCAATGTCAGTGGTCTTGGGCTGGACCTGCTGTCTTGTCGCCCGCATAACGGTTGTGCAGTTTACGGGGTGGGTTGGTGCGTGCGCGGATTCGTAGGTTGATCATCTCTACGGCAACTGAGAAGGCCATCGCGAAGTAGATATACCCCTTCGGGACGTGGACATCGAACCCTTCCACCATCAGAGTCACTCCGACAAGGATCAGGAACGATAGCGCGAGTATCTTGATCGTTGGATGGGCATCGACGAATTCACCGATCGAACGGGCTGCAAACAACATGACGAGCACGGCTATGATAATCGCCGTCGCCATGACGGAGACGTCATCAACGAGACCAACGGCCGTGATGACAGAATCTAACGAGAAGACGAGATCCAGTACAGTGATCTGCAACAACATCATCCCGAAATTGGCTGGAACCGACGAGGCTGTTTGGTCATCCTCACCCTCTATGCTTTCATGAATTTCGTGAGTGGCTTTCGCGAGGAGAAATAGTCCACCAATGATGAGAATCAGATCTCGCCCTGAGATCGCTTGACTCAGTATAGTGAATAGGGGAGCCGTCAGCTCCATCACAAGCGAAATAGAGAATAGCAATCCCAGTCGTGCGATCATCGCAAGGCCTAGCCCAAGACGGCGTGCTAGGTTTCGCTGCTGCTGAGGAAGCCGGCTCACGAGGACGGAAATGAAGATGATATTGTCGATCCCGAGGACAATTTCGAGGGCCGTCAACGTGCCCAGCGCGATCCACATCTCTGATTGAGCCATCCAGTCAAACATACAAAGGTCCGCGTCTCCAGCAACTCGTTAGATCCCGATCCAATGCACCGCCTTTACGCTCGTCTACGTGTCGATGGTACAATTCTCACTGCTGTCCCCTCAGCCGATCGCGCACAGGCATCTGTTCGACTCATAATCACCGACTAATCGCTCCGAAATCAACAGCCCGATACTGGATGGCGGACACAGAACCCGCTGTACCACCATTACAGAGGAGACGACTGAATTTCGGACGGTATGATCAGTGGAAGCCTACTAGCGCACCCACTCCGCTGAGAGATGGCATACGAGAGGAGCCAGGTGATGACGAGAGCGAGGCACGATCACAGAGCCATATTGTTCCGTTGGTCAATGCCGCCAATCTCGCTTATCCCAGCTCGCCGAGGCGTGATTGGAGGATACTGATAGCAGCGATGGCGGCTGTTTCAGATCGTAAGATTTGTTGACCACAGGTAATGAGTCTACTTCCTGCCTGCTCGGCAATCTGCGCTTCCTCTTGGCTCCATCCACCCTCCGGTCCGATCAAGACCAGTATGGAGCCGGTCGCATCTTGCGGTAGATTGACCGTTTGCAAACTCTTCCCGTCCCGCCGCTCAAGAAGCATGAGAGTAAACATGCTGGTCTCCCGGCTGCTTAAAAGTGCTGAGAGGGAGTCGGGCATGGTAATGGTGGGAATGCGCCACTGTTCGGATTGCTGGGAGGCTTCTAAGGCAATTCGTTGCCAACGGGCGAGCTGGTGATCCACGCGGTCGGCTTTCAGTTGTACCACACTGTGCTGGCTTTCAATCGGCACAATCTCGCTCACGCCGAGTTCAGTCGCCTTCTGAATCACCCAGTCCATCTTCTCCCCCTTAAGCAGCGATTGGCCGAGGATCAGACAAGGTGTCTGGCGAGGTGGTTCCTGGAGAGTTTCTAGAATACGTGCAGTGACCGCTCGTTTGGACACATCGGTGATTGCGACGCGAAACTTGGCGCCTTGTCCATTGTTGAGCCACAGAGTCTCGCCGACTGTGATGCGCAAACTGTCTCGGAGATGGACGAGCACGTCACCGGTAACCGATATCGTCTGCCGATCGATGCGCTCAGGGGAAACAAACAACACAGGCATGAGGGACTCAGGGGGATTAACCCGGATGGGTAGGGGAGACTACTCGAAGAAGGTTTTCATCTTATCGAAGAAGCCGTCGCCGTTAGTGTCCATGGTCATGCCGCTTTCTTTCGCGTACTCCATCAGCAGTTCTTTTTGTTTGGTCGTCAATTTGGTGGGAATTTGGACCTTGATCGTATAGACCTGATCGCCTGTCGATCCACCCTTCAGGCTTGGAACCCCTAATCCCTTAATCCGAAGGACCTTGTCATGTTGTGTGCCGGCCGGCACCTTGATCACGGTTGCCCCCGTGAGAGTCGGGACTTCCACTTTTCCGCCGAGAGCGGCCGTGACGAGATTGACCGGCACATCACAGGCGATATCGAGCCCCTTGCGATGAAAAATTTTATGGGGTCTGACGGTAACCGCCACGTAGAGGTCGCCGGGATGGCCACCATTGGGGCCATGCTCTCCTTCATTGGAGAGACGAAGTCGCATGCCGGTCTCAATACCGGCTGGAATATGGACGGCGATGGTGCGTTCTTTGTAAACGCGTTGACGTCCTTGGCAGGTCGAGCAGGGTTCCGTGACAAAGTGACCGGTGCCTTCACACTGACCGCATGGACGACTGACGCTGAAGAACCCCTGCTGAAATCGAATTTGACCAGCGCCTTTGCAGCTGGCGCATGTCTTGATGGACGCCGCTGACTTGGCCCCCGTTCCTTTACAGTCGACGCAGATTTCCCAACGTGGAATTTTGAGCTTGGCCTCTTTTCCGTAAACAGCCTCTTCGAACTCAACCTCGAGGTTGTATTGGAGATCGTTGCCACGCTCGGCCCGAGTTGGTCCACCTCCTCGCGCTTGGCCGAAAAAATCTTCGAAGATATCGTTAAACACCTCCCCGAATCCACCACGGTTCAAATCGAACCCGTCAAAGCCTGGCCCACCTTGTTGTGCCCCAGCATGACCGAACGTGTCATAGCGTTTCCGTTTATCCTGATCACTCAGCGTTTCATAGGCTTCGTTGATCTCTTTGAATTTTTCTTCGGCTGTTTTTTTCTGCTGGTCGCCGGTATGGAGGTCTGGATGATGCTGGCGCGCAAGCTTGCGATAGGCTTTTTTTAGATCGTCGTCGGATACGTTTCTATCGACGCCGAGAGTTTCGTAGTAGTCGCGTTTTGACACGGCCGCCATTGGGTATGGAAGTGGGAAACCGTCCGAGTTCCCGATCACGCCGAGAACTCGGACACTCTGAAGCGCTATTCTATGCTATTTCTTGTCTTTGTCTACTTCTTCAAACTCTGCGTCCACGACTTTTTCATCAGTCTTTGTCTCACCGGCGCCGTCGGAGGACGAGGCGTCTGGTTGTGGCCCAGGAGAGGCGGCGGCTTTCTTGTACATCTCCTCGGCTAACTTGTGCGATGCCGTCATGAGTGATTGTGTCG
>JANPKE010000134.1:0-5389 GCA_031425875.1 Nitrospirota bacterium | reverse complement strand
TCGCTTGGTCACGGCCTCGCTTAAGTATTTCCCGAAAACTCCGATACGGCAGTTGAGGAGCTGCAGTATGCCCATCATTCTGGCGGTCAACGGAATCGTGGAAACGTATCCGGTCAAACCGGCTGGTCCACGGAATGCCCGACCTGAATACGCGAGGGAGCGGGAACATCATGGCCAACACGCTTCCTCCCTGGATCACTCAGCCTTGGCAGCCCAAACGGCCTATCAACAGCAGAGCATCGAACCATCACACCCGAAACCGGCGATTCTCGCGCGTGACCTGATGAGTGCTCCGGTTATCTCTCTTCCATCCGATAGCACCTGGCTTGACGCCTGGACGAGCATGTCAGACAAGGGATTCCATCATATCCCCGTCACATCGATGCACGACACCCTCGTCGGGATGGTGTCGTATCGCGACTTACTCCGCCATGCTCCTGAACTGATCACAGCGGCCGATACGCGACAGGCCTCCAGACGGCCATTGGCTGACATCATGACGTCCCGAGTTATTTCGGCAACTCCCGTGACAGAGGTCCGTGACATTGCCCGTGTCATGTTGGATGAACACATTCATGCGGTTCCGATTTTGGATCACCATCGCCGTCTGGTCGGCATTCTTGCTACTCAAGATCTACTCCGGGGTATCGCGAACCACGGCCCTCTCGAACTCTGGACCTGACTTCTCCGCTGATGACTCCATAGACAGACTCTCGTCGATCGTGTTCCTCCGACCAGTCCCGGCTCGACTTGATGCGGTAACCGTCGTCGTGACCAATCCGAAAGGTTTCCGAGCTACTCCCTCGCCTCGATCATCACAAGTATGACCATTGAGAGAACGTCGCCGCTTGACCGATGCGGTGTCCTGCAGGATCGATCACATTCCAAATCACGGCTTGCTCAACAAGAAATCGCCTCCCCGATGAGGAAATTCGCACTCCCCGATATCCGTCGAAGTAGCCGGTGAGCTTTGCTCGCTCCAACATTCTTCTCCGCTCAGTACGGTCATCTGTCTCCGCCGTGAGTCGCGACGGCGTCTGGATGAATTGCTCCCAGGACAGCTCCCACAGATCCAAGGCGGCTTGATTGCCATAATTCAAGATCGGGTCCGGCTCCACACCGTGCGACACAACGACAACGGATGCTTCGAACAACGTACGGGCCTGTGCGTTTCGATCGCCAGCCCGATCAATGAGGGCTTGCCCGATCCAATAGTGATAGCTCTCCAGTAGTCGGTGACTCCACTCAACAATGCACGGTTCGCTCCAGGGCCTGGGTTTCATCGGTGCGGTGGTACCACGTCTCGTAGAGCAGGGCAAGCTCTGGACGTGCACTTGTCAAGACCATAGGACTTCTCTGTATAATGACGCTTCGAATTCATAAAGACGGGAGTAGCCATGGCAGGCAAAACACTATTCGATAAAATTTGGGATGCGCATGTCGTGCGGGCGGAAGCAGATGGGACCACGCTCCTCTATATTGATCGACAACTGGTTCATGAAGTGACCTCGCCTCAAGCGTTTGAAGGGTTGAAGCTGGCTGGGCGAACGCCTCGACGACCGGCCGCAACCCTGGCCGTCCCGGATCACAATGTTCCGACGACCGACCGGAAGCTACCGATCGCCGATCAGACCAGCGCAAAGCAGATTCAGACCCTTGAGGAAAACTGTCGCGACTTCGGCATTACCTTCTTCGGCATGGATGATATCCGACAAGGCGTTGTGCACGTCATTGGCCCCGAGCAAGGATTCACCCTGCCAGGAACGACAATCGTGTGCGGAGATTCTCACACATCGACCCATGGGGCATTCGGTGCATTAGCATTCGGTATTGGGACCAGTGAAGTCGAACATGTGCTGGCCACGCAATGCCTCGTCCAAAAACGACCAAAGACGATGGAGGTCCGAGTTGAGGGGACCCTTTCCGATCGCTGTTCAGCAAAGGACATTATTCTTGCGATTATCGGAAAAATTGGCACGGCCGGTGGAACCGGTTACGTGATTGAGTATACAGGGTCGGCTATTCGCGCTCTGAGCATGGAAGGGCGCATGACCCTCTGCAATATGTCGATCGAGGGGGGGGCCCGCGCTGGGTTAGTGGCCCCCGATGAGAAGACGATCGCCTACCTGAAGGAACGGCCGCTCGTTCCGAAAGGGAATATGTTCGAACAAGCCGTGCAGGCATGGCAGCGGCTCACCACTGACCCGGATGCGAAGTACGATGCGACCGTCTCGTTACAGGCTGAAGACATCGCGCCTCAGGTCAGTTGGGGAACGAGTCCAGGGATGGTCCTGGGTGTCGATCAAAAGATCCCAGACCCACGAACTATGTCCGATGCAAACACGAAGAGCGCGACGGAACGTGCCTTGACCTATATGGGACTCTCGCCCAACACACCCATTACGGATATTGCAATCGACCGCGTCTTCATCGGTTCATGCACAAATTCACGAATTGAAGACCTCCGGCTGGCAGCCAGCCTTGCCAAGGGAAAAAGAGTTGCCAAGTCTGTGCATGCCATGGTGGTCCCAGGGTCCGGACTCGTCAAACAACAGGCGGAGGCGGAAGGCCTTGATCACATATTTCGTGAAGCAGGATTCGAATGGCGAGAGGCTGGATGCAGCATGTGTCTGGCCATGAATGCCGACGTCCTGCAGCCTGGTGAACGCTGCGCCTCCACCAGCAATCGAAATTTTGAAGGCCGTCAGGGCGCAGGCGGGAGAACCCATCTGGTGTCGCCTGCGATGGCGGTCGCCGCGGCCATCGAAGGTCATTTCGTCGATATTCGACATTGGAGTTAATGACGCTATGGAACCGTTTACTCTTCTCACCGGTCTGGTTGCCCCATTGGATCTCATCAATGTCGACACGGACCAGATCGTTCCGAAGCAGTTTTTAAAGACGATCAAACGGACAGGACTCCGCGAGGGCCTCTTTTTTGACTGGAGGAAGAAAAAAGATGGATCGCCCGATCCGAACTTTTTCTTGAATCAACCTCGCTATCATTCGGCCTCGATCTTATTAACGCGCGATAATTTTGGTTGCGGCTCCTCTCGTGAACATGCCCCCTGGGCCCTGTTGGATCAGGGGTTCCGTTGCATTATTGCCCCAAGCTTTGCCGACATTTTTTATAACAACTGTTTTCAAAACGGCATTCTTCCCGTTGTGCTGAAGGCCGATGAAGTGCTGGCCCTCATGAAACACGCCGTCGGTGCCGAGGGATACCGGCTCACCGTCGACCTTGGCAGCCAAACAGTCACCACGCCCGAGAAGACAACCTACCGGTTCGAAATCGACCCCTTCCGCAAGGATTGCCTCTATCGAGGACTTGATTCGATCGGCCTCACGCTCCAACATGAGCCTGAGATCACGGCCTATGAGTCTCGTCGAAAGACTGACGCTCCTTGGTTGTTCAGTGACATTCATTCGTAACTGAGGAGATACCGGTGAAACTATTTGTGACGCTGCTCCTCTTTATAGGTGCTGCCTACCTGACGGTCGTGTTCAACTGGACCTATTCCGATGGAAACCGGGCCGGCTACATTCAAAAATTTTCAACGAAGGGCTGGCTGTGTAAGAGCCATGAAGGAGAGTTGGCCATGACAACCGTGCCGGGTACGGCACCTGTTCTCTGGCAGTTTACGATCTCGGACGATAAAGTCGCCGCACAATTATCAGAGGTCATGGGGAAACGAGTGATCTTGCATTACAAAGAGTATCGCCATATTCCCACGACCTGCTTCGGCGACACCACCTATTTCGTGGATAAGGTTGAAATTCAAGAGTAGTCTTGGCTCCCTATCTACAGCCATTTCTTTCGACGAAACCCAATGAGCATGATGGCTGCGACGAGACCCATGATGCCGATCGCCATCGGGTAGCCCCACGGCCATTTCAACTCCGGCATGTACTCGAAATTCATGCCGTAGATACCCGCGATAAAGGTGAGCGGCATAAAAATCGTGGTGATGACCGTCAAGACCCGCATGACGGCGTTCAGTCGATAGCTCACGCTCGACAGATAAATATCCAGACTGGCCGAGACCATTTCCCGCAAGGTCTCGATGGTGTCGACAATCTGAACCACATGATCATAGACATCACGGATAAAGATCTTTGTGGACTCATGCAGAAACGGACAGTCCGAGCGAGACAGACCGTTGATCGCTTCCCGGAGCGGCCAGACGGCACGGCGTACGAACAGCAACTGCTGTTTCAGCGCATGAATGTCTTTGAGGATGTCTGGCTTGGGATCAGCCATCACCCGTTCTTGCAGCGACTCGATCCGCTCACCGAGCAGTTCGAGTACCTCGAAGTATTGGTCGACGATGGCATCGATCAGTGCATAGAGCAGATAGTCTGAACCGTTTTGCCGAAGCCTGCCTTTGCCGCCTCTCAGACGGTCCCGCACCGTGTGAAAAACATCGCTGCCGTTTTCTTGGAATGCGAGAACGTAATTTCGTCCAAGGACGAAACTCACCTGCTCGACGACAATGTCCCCTCGCTCAGAGGTCGTCAGCATCTTCATAACGAGAAAGAAATAGGTCTCATAGTCATCGAGCTTGGGACGCTGGTCCGTGTTGGCGATGTCTTCCAGCAGAAGGGGATGAAGGCCAAAATGTTTCCCGAAGCCTTCCAACACGTCAACCTTATGGACCCCACCAACATTTACCCACGTGACGGTTTCGTCGGCAGGCAGTCGAAGCGCATTCATGTCCGTGACGACCTGCTCCTCGCACCGCGCACCGGCATAATTGAACAGGGTCAGGCTCACAGCTTCAGTTCGCTGTTCGCCGATGTGAATGAGCGTCCCTGGTGAGAGCCCTGTCTTCTTCGACCGTTTCTGGACCAGCTTCATCGTAGCCTGCTTGTACGCAGATTCAACGGCCAGGTCAAGCGTGGTACACGCTCGGTTCTTTTCATCTGACCCCAGGCCTGCTACTCTCCTGTCATGACATGGGACTACGAACTGGACGTTCTCATCACGGCACTGCGGAATGCCGGAAGGGAAGCCTTGCGGTTTTCGGTCGATGGCTTTGAGACGATTCAGAAGCCAGACCAGTCCCCAGTGACCTCGGCGGACCTGGCCGTGAATGAGGTCCTCCTCTCCCACCTGACGTCGGCGTTTCCTCAGGATGGATGGCTCTCAGAGGAATCACCTGATAGTCTGGACCGACTTCAGAAACGACGAGTCTGGGTGGTGGACCCGATAGACGGGACGAAGGCGTTCATCAGTGGTGAACCGGAGTTTTGCATTTCCGTCGGCCTCATTGAACTGGGTCGGCCTATCGTGGCAGGCATCTTCAATCCTTCCACGGATGAATTATTCACCGCAACTCGCGGTGGAGGTCTGCGACTCAATAATAAACCGGTTGCTCCACCAGCTTCG
>JANPKE010000133.1:0-4128 GCA_031425875.1 Nitrospirota bacterium | reverse complement strand
TACTGAGGGTGCTCTCTTTGGTGACGACTAACGGTTGATCTGCGTAAGCTAGACTCAAGGATGAGACCCACTGGGGCTCACCCATCGCTATCAGGCTGGCTGTGATGAGCATGATGCATTGGGATTTCATTACTGCTCCTCCGGAACCACGGTCAATCGACGCTCTGCACGTTTCTTCCGCAACGTTTCAGTGCAAAAGATAGACCGAGAGTGGTGTCCCCTGTCTGCATGCCTCATTAGCCAATTTAGCCCAATAGTGTGTCCTGGTTGGATAGAAGAAGGGCAGCGATATGGGTAAGGCTGGTTCCTGGGAAACCATGATCTTCGGGACAAGTTGTCAAAGAGGAGACAAACCATCCCGATGAAATCCGGTGTCAGACAGACAATGGCGGTCTACCAGGGGGAAGCGGCGGGACTGTACGAGAATTGAGAATGGCACTGTGATTGCAGCGCATAGTAGATAGAGAGGGAGATCTCAAGAAATGGAATCAATCGGTCGCACACGGTGGGCCATTGCCGAAGGCTATATCCCAGCCGGCAGCCATGGACCCTCACCCCAGATGACCAGTCACGAAACAGTGTGTCTGTTGAACACATCGGATGGAGACGCCCATGTCCGCATTACGGTCTTTTACAGTGACCGGGAACCGGCAGGGCCGTATCAGCTCGTGGTCCCTGGACGACGGACGAGGCATATCCGCTTCAACGATCTCATTGATCCGGAGCCGATTCCCTTCGATACGGATTTTGCCAGTCTCATCGAATCAGATACACCGATCGTCGTACAGCACACACGCCTTGATTCGCGCCAAGCGGAAAACGCCTTGCTCAGCACCATTGCGTTCGCGGGAGACGTGTGATGCGGGGCCCCATCAATCCCACGCACTGTGCAATCACGTGATGGTCCTACTGTCGGTCATGCGCATAGGCCGGAGAGATTTCGTCTCATGCTTGAAACGTCTGAGGATCCGGTGATTGCATGAGTCCACTTCGTCCGACGCCGACGTCCGGGGCGACGCCGGCCTCCCCTGCTCCGCCACATGACCCTCGGTCAAGCAAGCCAGGAATCGATCGGCACCTCTGGGAGATCCAGCCCATCCGTGATCTGTTCATATTCACGGCCATTGCTGGGCTGTTCTGGTTTCTCTACGAATTACACAGTGTCTTCTTGCCGGTGTTTGTGGCACTACTATTCGCCTATCTGGTAAACCCGCTGGTTGCATACGCGTGCACACGTTGGAAAGTCCCACGGCCCCTTACGGTGGCTGTCGTGATGTTCCTCTTAATCCTCGCCGGTGTCGGCATCGGACTGTGGTTCGTCCCCCTGTTGATCGAACAAGCCCAGGCGCTGATACAGAAAATTCCGGTGTACGCGCATACGCTGTCGCAGCGTTACGAAAGATTATTCGGTAGCTGGTCGTTCAACGTGCAGGATCTGCTGGGTCGTATACAGGATGACCCGATGGCGACGCTCCGACCCCTGTTCTTGGGGACTGGACAGGCCTTTGGCCTCCTGGGACAGGTGCTGGGAGTCACGGCCAATGTGGCTCTCTATACGATTTTGATCCCGGTCTATTTCTTCTTCTTCGCCTGGCATTTCGAGAGTATGAGCCGGTTTGTCGTCCGCCTTATTCCCATCACGCACCGACCGCGCATATTGCAGGTCTTGGGTCGCATGGATACCGCCGTTCGTGGTTTCTTTTTTGAACGCCTTCTCATCGCCCTGATCACCGGTGTGTTGTACGCGGGTGCTTGGGCATTAGTCGATGTTCCCTATTGGTTCCTGCTTGGAATCGTCACTGGATTGACTTCCCTCGTGCCCTATCTCTCCGCCATTGGATGGCCGTTAGCCGTCGTCATCAAGTATGCCGATGTCGTCGCCACCGGCCAATCGAACGGGACCGACTGGATGGCAATCCTGTTATGGCCGAGCGTGGCCTACATGGTCGTGCAATTTATTGAAAGCTGGGTCCTCACACCGTGGATGCAAAGCCGTTCCACAGACATGAGCGCCGTGACGATCCTCATCGTCGTTTTCGTGGGCGGGGCCGTCGGCGGGCTATTTGGGCTGATCTTTGCTATTCCCGTCGTGACCTGTCTCAAAATTCTGATCGAGGAATTTATCAGGCCGCGCTGGCTTCAATGGGTACGGGCGGCCTGAATTGTTTAGCCACGATGGATGAGCCTCTATGACTGAGAAGCAACGTCCGAGGAAGGTTGTCGGGGTCACTCGACTCGGCATCCTGCTGGAATTGTCCTAGGAATCGGATCATTGCATGACGGATTTGATCGCCGCCCGAAGTCAGATGGCCATGTCCCTGGGATTCCACATCGTCTTTGCCGTGATGGGCATTGCCATGCCGGTGTTGATGGCGGCAGCCGAGTGGAGATGGCTGAAGACGAAGGACGAAGCCTATCTTGTACTGGCCAGGCGCTGGTCGAAGGGCACCGCGATCTTATTCGCCGTCGGCGCCGTGTCCGGAACCGTCCTTTCGTTCGAGCTGGGCTTGCTCTGGCCGTCATTCATGGAGCGGGCAGGCCCCGTCATCGGGCCCCTCTTTGGGCTTGAGGGGTTTGCATTCTTCACGGAAGCGATCTTTCTCGGAATCTATCTCTATGGCTGGTCGCGCATTTCGCCACGGGCCCACTTTCTGGCCGGTCTTGTCGTGGCGGTGAGCGGGACCGCCTCCGCTATCTTCGTGGTCACGGTCAACGCCTGGATGAACGCGCCGACCGGTTTCGATATCGTCGACGGACAGATCACCAATGTCCGACCTTTGGTGCCGTTGTTGCACCCATTTGCCTTTCATGAAACGTTGCATATGCTGCTCGCGGCCTTTGCCGCGACCGGCTTTCTCGTGGCCGGCATCCACGCCTTTTTCCTCTTGCGCCGCCCGGCAAGCCTTTTCCATCGGAACGCGCTCACCATCGCGCTGGTCGTCGGTGGTATTCCTGCTGTCCTTCAACCGGTGAGCGGAGATCTGATCGCTCGGGCGGTCGCCGAGCACCAGCCGGCGAAGCTCGCTGCGATGGAAGCGCTCTTCGTCACGGAAGCCGGAGCGGATTTCATGATATTCGGATTGCCGGACGTGTCCACACAAACAGTCGACTATGCGCTGCTGATTCCAAACGGGTTAAGCCTGCTCTTGCATGGAAATCCCCGGGCGGTGATTCCAGGGCTCGATCAGATCCCTCGTCAAGATTGGCCACCCGTCGCCGTCACACATGTGGCCTTTCAACTGATGGTGGGCTGTGGGCTGATCATGGCAGGAACGGCCGTATGGGCCGGTGTGCGCTGGCGACAAGGTCGACTGGAAAAAGATCGGTGGCTGTTACGCACGTTGGTCGGCATCGCCCCGCTGGGATTCATCGCCATCCAAGCCGGTTGGGTGGTAACCGAAGTAGGTCGCCAACCATGGATCATCCAGGGACTCATGCGCACGTCGAAGGCCGTGACTCCCATGCCGGGCCTCTGGATTCCAATGGCGACCTTCTCCGTCTTGTATATGGTGCTGGCAGGAGTCGTCGTCTGGGCTATGCGGCGTCATATTGCAGCGGTCGAATTCACGTCCCCTGCCGAGGGAAATGCAGGAAGGAAAGTGGCTTAGCGATGCCCTCGTATGAACTCATAGTAGCCGCTGTACTGGTCGGGGCATTGACCTTGTATCTGTTGTTGGGTGGAGCAGATTTCGGAGCAGGGATCTGGACTCTCTTTGCCGGGGGACGTCGCGGACAGTCTCAACGAGCCCTGATCGATCAGGCCATCGGTCCCATCTGGGAGGCCAACCATGTCTGGCTCATCATCGCTGTCGTAATTCTCTTTACGGCCTTTCCTCCTGCCTTCGCCGTGATCTCCGTACGGCTGCACATCCCGCTGACCGTGATGCTAATTGGGATCGTGCTGCGAGGCACCGCCTTCGCCATTCGAACGCATGACATTTCATCCCGTTCAGATGGATTCACGGGAGCCCCGCCGATTTGGCATTGGATCTTCGCCTGGTCCAGTCTGATCACCCCGACCATGCTGGGCATCGTCCTTGGAGCGATCGCATCCGGGCGCGCCGCCGGGCCGGCCAATTCGATCCGAGAAACATTCGTCGATCCGTGGTTGGCGCCATTTCCCATCGC
>JANPKE010000132.1:0-3486 GCA_031425875.1 Nitrospirota bacterium | reverse complement strand
TCCTTGAGCGCCTTCGCTTCGCCTTTTGCCTCTTCCATTTCACCCTTCACCTGTCCTTTTGCATTCTCGATCTCCGCCTTGGTTTCACCGGCATGGCCCGACGCGACTATGCCCATAACACAAGCCGTCACTGCTAAACCCAACAACAATTTCATTCTCATTGCATCCTCCTTGTTCATTAATAATTAGTCAGTGCGTGATGTACGCTGATGTGGCTGATCCTACCTGGGTTGGATGAGACTAAGGACTAGGACTATCCCGAGTGGTCTTCAGGAAATATATCTTCCCCTAGGAAGAACCCGAGTTGTCATTGAACGGCTGCGCATACTCGAAGCATAAGCGTGACGAAGGCAAGGGGTTCGATCTTGAATGGGGCGACGGCGACCGGGGGAACGCCTAGTGGCGGATCGCTTCACAGTTTGATTTACTCAGCATACAAGACTGTCAATACTAATGTGAGGGCTGAGTCTCCCGTCAGTCCCTCAAAAAGGACGAACCTATGGTGCAAGTACTGCTCGTGGATGATCATACGATGATACGGAAGGGCCTTCGTGCGGTGCTGACGGCCTATGACGATCTCCACGTCGTTGCGGAAGCGAAAGATGGCGTGGATGCCATCGCGCTTGTCGGCTGTCTCCACCCACGTGTGGTCGTGATGGATATCAACATGCCTCGCATGAACGGGATTGAGGCCACCACACACATCATGGCTCGTTGGCCGGAGACGACAGTGATCGGGATTTCGGTCAACATAGGGGACGGTAACAGCGATGCGATGAAGCGAGCCGGTGCCGCCGCCGTCCTTCCCAAAGAGACGGTGGTTGACCAGCTGCACGACGTGATCATTCAGGAAGTCGGCGCTTCGGCCGCCGACTTCACCCAACCCGGCTGACAAACTGCGTTGACAGTATCGCGAACCCTAGGATCGACCTCGCACGCCTACGAGTATTGACCGTCGGATCATACCCTTCGCAAAACTGTTCCCTCTTGCCTTACCTTGAGTGTCTGCATCAGCAAGCTCCGTCTTCTTCCTCCTCGAGCCCCTAGGGAGAACCCTAGTTTTTAAGTAAACAGATTGTTCCGCGTGAGGCAGAAGCGTAGAATGCCCTCGCCTTTGCATACCGATTGCTGTCTGGTCTGTCAATGAACATAGAACATCTTGGTGCCGAACGCTGAGCGATGCCATCCACGAATGATCCATACCACTCGTACCGCACCGCGGCCAGTGCGCTCTCCCTGACGACTATGGGCATCGCATCACTCGTCCTCATCGGGTGGTCCTTTGGAATTCCGGTGCTGACCAGCGTTGTTCCCGGATTGGCCTCCATGAAAGTCACCACGGCATTCGGGTTTCTCTGCGCCGCAACTTCGGTGTTCATGCTCAATGCGACCAGATCGGAGAATCGGTGCTCTCGACTGCCGGCTCAGATCCTCACTGTGCCAGCCGCTGCAGCAGGCCTCCTGGGGTTGGGTACGTTGGTCGGCTATGGAGTCGGCGTTGAAGTACAGACCACCCATCCTGCTTGGATGGCCCCGTCCACCGCCACCTCGTTTGTGCTCTTCGCCTTAGCGATATTCACGTTTCAGAGCGAGAACAGGGCTGTCCAGCGGTTTTCTGACTCAGCCGTGCTGCTCATGGTAGGGATTAGTGGGCTCGCGCTCGTCGGCTACCTCTACAACGCACAGTCCCTGTACTCATTCAAGCCGTATGTCTCGATGGCGGTGCACACGGCCCTGTCATTTGTGTCGATCGGGTTGGCGCTACTCTGTGTCAAGCCGGATCGCGGGGTGATGGCTATCGTGCTCTCCAGGGAGGCGGGGGGGCTCATGCTGCGTCGCATGATTCCCCTGACACTGGGGATGGTGATCCTCACCGGATGGGTGAGACTCGTCGGAGAAACCATGGGGTGGTTCGACAGGTCGTTTAGTCTGACGGCGGTCATCGGCTTGAGCATGGGGGGATTCTGCATTGTCCTCTGGATTGTCGCGCGGGCTTTAAATCGCGCGGCTAAAGAGCGGGACGATAGCCGCATTCGGCTGCAGTTGGCGAAGGAAGCTGCCGGTCTCGGCATTCAGGATTACGATATCACCCACGGAACGATTCAATGGGACGAGCGAGTCCGCGAGTTGTGGAACGTGGAGCCGGAGGAACCCATCACGATCGAAACGTTCTGGGCCGGTGTACATCCGGACGACCAGGCCACGACCAAAGCCGACTTGGACCACGCGCTCGATCCGGCCGGCGATGGTCGGCACGGCGCCGAATTTCGAGTGGTGCACAGAACTAACGGCCGGACTCGATGGATCGAGGCAATGGGACGCGTGACGTTTGAAGGAGGCGTCGCCGTCCGTCTCGTCGGCACGGTGCAAGACATATCAGAACGCAAGGAGGCTGAAGCGGCATTGAGAGAGAGCGAGGCGCGGTTTCGCAACGTCTTCGAGCATGCGGCGACGGGGATCGCCATTGCGAACCTCGACGGAAACTTTGTGCAATGCAATCCGGCCTTTTGCGCGATGTTGGGCTATACAGAAGACGAACTCCAGCCTGTTCACTTTTCGGAGTTGGTCCACGCGGAAGATCGTGGCGCCAACGTGGCGATGAGCCTGAGACTCCTCGCGGAAGCATTCCCGCATTACGAAATTGAGAACCGGTATGTGCACAAGAACGGTGAGTCGGTCTGGGTCCGGAAGTTTATCTCGCTCGTGCGCGACTATGAAAGGCGAGCGAAGCATGTGCTTGTCTTGGTGACAGACATCACCGAACAGCGCAAGGCCGAACAAGCACTTCTCGCCGCCCAAGAGCGCCTTCAACGTTGGAACCAGGAGCTCGAACGGGCGGTCAACGTGAAGACCGCGGAGCTGACACAGTCGCAGGAGCGCCTGCGGACGCTCACGAGCGAGCTGAACCTGGCCGAGCAGCGCGAGCGCAAACGGCTGGCGACCGAGCTGCATGATCACCTGCAACAGCTGTTGGTGCTTGGCAAGCTGAAACTGGGGGCGGGCAAACGGCTCACCGCCGGATTGCCGGCCGTCGAGAAAATCATGAAGGAGACGGACGATGTGTTCTCCGATGCGTTGACGTACACCAGGACGTTGGTCGCGGAACTTAGCCCGACGGCCCTGCGCGACCATGGCTTGGCCGCCGGGCTCAAATGGCTCGCAGAGTACATGAAGAAACATGAGCAGACCGTAATAGTAAACGTACCGGACGGCGTGGGGCTTCAACTGCCGGAAGATCAAGTGATGTTGCTGTTTCAATCCGTTCGCGAGTTGCTCATCAACTCCTCGAAACATGCCGGCACTGGTGAGGCGACGGTCAGCATGGAACAGCATGATGGAAACCTATCCATCACGGTGAGTGATACAGGAAACGGCTTCGATCTTGCTGCTGCTGCAACATCTAATGGCGGAATCTCCTCCAAGTTTGGTTTATTTAGCGTTCAGGAACGCATGCGAGTGCTGGGTGGTTCGTTCACTATACAATCC
>JANPKE010000131.1:0-4766 GCA_031425875.1 Nitrospirota bacterium | reverse complement strand
CGAAAAGTCTGGCGGCAATATTGATAAAGCAATTCGGATGAATGCAAGGATTCAGGCTGACTTGCTGCGCGCATCCTCGACCGTGATCAGGGAGGCAACCAAAGCCGGAAAACTCAGGGTCGAATCTGCAGTCTATGACCTTTCGACCGGGAAAGTTGGCCTGACCTAAGCGCCACCACCCTGATCGGCGAAGTAACCAGGCAACAGGAATTTCAGCATGTTCCTGAGGAAGAACTGTGTGTACTTACGCTCAACATGAAGGAGGGATCATTATGACTATAATACGCCGGTCCTTCGCACTACTGATATTGACCATCGTCAGCTTTGGGGGATGCGCACACGAGTCGTCTTCGATGTCAGACCCGCATCCTGTCACGGTCGCGGATCTACAGGCCGTCTTGCGCGATGAATGGTCGCGACACCTCTTTTGGATTCGGAATGTCGTCTTGGACAATGCAAAAAACGATCTGAGGTCCCGGGATTTTGCGGAGAAGGCTGTGGCGACCAACGCAAGAGATATTGCAAGGACGTTTACCCCGTTCTACGGCGAAGCGGGCTCTGACCAGCTCCATACCTTACTCACCAAACACTACAGCGCGGTCAAAGCATATTCCCAAGCTGCTGTGGCTGGGAATAAGGGCCAGCAGGAAGCGGCGATGGCCCTGTTTGCCTCGAACACCGACGAGATCGCCACCTTTTTCAGTGGGATCAATCCCCACCTCTCGAAAGACGTTGTTCGAGGTCTGTTCGCCACTCATGTGGATTATCATGTTGCTCAAATCACTAAATCTCAAGCAAGAGATTACGCCGGGGAGGAAGAGGCCTGGCCGGGGATGCAGCATCACATCTATGGTATAGCCGATGCCCTGACGGCTGCTCTGGCAAAACAGTTTCCGACGAAATTCATGTAACCCAAGCACCTACGGCTAGCCAGGAGGGTTCCCATGACAGTATTCAGAACTCTTCCCGAAAGAGGACATCTGAGTTTGGGAGTGAGCAGCCTGTCCCTAGTCATCGGGCTGATGGCTGGGCTCCCAAATGTCCTGGAGGCAAAAGAGCCGAGTCAGAATCCGAGCAACAGGAGAGTTGCACTACAAGGAACGTCACTGCTGACAAGGTTGGTTCGGCACATAGCGGCACTGTCCGTGGAGACCCTCGAGCCAGCAAGGAGCTGTTCGAGAAGCACTGCGTAACGTGTCATGGCCCGCGAGGGCGCGGTGATGGTTTGGAGATTGTCGGAGCCACTGTCGCGGACTTATCTTCAGCTGTGACACAGCGCAAACTGAACGTTGACTTGCTGACCACTATCCATGAAGGACGCCCCGGTTAAGGTGATGCCATCGTGGAAATGGCGACTTTCTGAGCAACAGTCCCAGGATGTGGTGGCATACATTCGCACGTTGAAGAGAAAGTGACACTTCTGACGATTGGAGCGTTCGCCTAACTAAGTACTTCCCGACGAGCTGTGTTGAAGAGAGCCACCACGGTCGGGTGTTTCAGGCGACGCTCGACAGTAATCGCATAGAACTTCTGCCTAATAGAATCGACTCGTCGTATCACCTGCACTTGATATTGCCGACAAATCTCTTTTTCCATGGCCGTCGGTCCAGGAAATAACCCATGTCCTGCTTGTCCGAAGGCTTTTAAGGTGGCGCTATCTTCGAATTCCCCGATGACGGTTGGGACCAGTTCCTGGCCCACCATCCAGTCATCCAACAACCTGCGAAGCACTGTGTTGGAAGTGGGCAGCAAAATCGGTGCTCCATGCAAGGATCGAGGGAAGTTCCGACGGTTGCGCGCCGCCAACTTCGATGTCGCGAAAAACGTGACTCCCGACTCACCCAGAAGATGGTTATACGCTTGCACCTTGATCGACGGTGGCGCCGGCGTGTCCGCGATGACTAAATCTAGCCCATGGATCGCCAAATCGGCCAACAGCTGGTCCAGCTTATCCTCCCAGCAGATCAAGCGTATGCCGGGGGACTGCCGAACGGCAGAGTCCAGTAGACGGGTGGCCAGCAGCTTGGGCACCACGTCAACGACGCCGATGTTCAGGCGAGCCTGGCTGCTACTTGGCCGTCCCTTGACGGTATTCAACAAGTCTTGCCCTATAGAGAAGATATCCCCGGCATGTTTGAAGACGATGCGGCCCATTTCCGTCAGCACAAGGTGACGGCCTTGCCGCAGAAACAACTTCTCACCCAGTGTGTTCTCTAGCAGTCCTATCTGTTTGCTAATCGTCGGTTGGGCCAAACCAAGCTCTTCGCAGGCTTTTGCCACAGTCCCGTGCTTCGCGACGGACCAGAAATAGAGCAGATGGTGGTAATTGAGCCATTCCATGAGGCGACACTATACACTACACTGAAATTATCGATGCCTCTAGGCTGCACGTTTGATACGGAGATGAGCAGTCTCGTTGGCGATTGTGGCTTTAGAATCTGCAGGAAGGAAACTCGTCTGCCCTTCTTCCAAGAAGGGCAGACGAGAAGCTGCGGATAATTTGTGCGTATTAGAACCCCTGCAAACTCGTAAACTGAACTTTGCAGACCACATTCCTGCGTGATTCCTCGATAGTCTTTGCCGCCGGTTTTTACGAGAGTCAGCAGCGCACTCACTATCTCCCATTCTGAAGTTCCCGATCCACGGTAAAGACGAAGACCCGTTCACCAAGCTGCACATCAATATCGGTGAAGAGGCCCAGAATTTTGCCCCCGTGATTTTGCTGACTTGCTCGCAGAGCTTGTCACGACCTTGCGCGATCAAATCTGCCTGAGCCGCTTCACCATCTCGACCCCTTCCGTTGTCTTGGCCAGCTACCGTTCAGCCGGTGTCAGCACGCCCTTCAGTCGGCAACCACTGCGGCAAGGCCACTTTCAGGCGCACCGCGCACAAATAGCCGGATGCCGCCCACAGCTGGGCCATAACCTCAATCACGGCCTCCGCCTAGACCCGGACTCGACGGGGCCGCTGCCGCAGCGCGGCCGGGGCAAAGGCCGGTTGAGCAGCCCAATGGCGTACTGGCGGTTATAGCCAAAACCGTGCATAAACTCGTTCATGATCATCTGCTTCTCCGCCGACTGCTCTGCCGATATCGAACGTAGATCGACTCCCGATACTCTCGCGTTGATTGTTGCACCCATCCGTCTCCTCTACCATGATGCCCTCCCTGGCGCCGCATGATGCGGTCCTGAGGATAGAAAAATAGATGTCGCAACAAAGACCTTCCAGGTAAGATTTTACATAACTCAATTCGAAGGCTTGACAGCAAGATGTCCAAACGGTTGTACTGTGGCAATTTGACCCTTGGGTTACTGCCGTAGTCAGACCGCCGCGAGGTACCACGGTAAGGAATGGAACATGTTGTCCAAACAACTGGGGGCCATCTCTATGTAGCAGCACTCATGATCGACAAAACGGAAACGCTCATCCAGCAGCGTAAACGATACATCACCTCTTAACCATAGCGAGTTGACCCGTCAACTGTCGCCTGATCGGGCGCTTGCACGACGACCACTTTGCGATGGTAGCAGCTCGCTCCTTCGCATCGATATGATTAACGCGAAGCAGGGGAGCGTCATGCGCCTGGAAGAGCAGAGGATTCCGTCGTCGCGCGCGGGCATCGGTCCGCGGCTGGTCATCGCCGGAGCCGCGTTCGCGTTATGGTTTGCCCCATCGTTCGCTGTCGCGGCGACCGACCCACCCACCTCGTTTGGCATTCCCTTCGATTTCATCTTGTTCGCCCTCACGCTGCTCGGTGTCGCGCTGTTCCACCGCCACACGCTGCAGGTGGCGCTCACTGGACTCGGAACGATCGCGTTGTACAAATTGGCGTTCACCGGGTTCAAGACCGGCGATGGCGTGCCAGGCTTGGTCAGCCACCTGGCCCATGAGTGGGTCATTCTTTCCAATCTGCTGTGCCTGTTGCTGGGCTTTGCTTTGCTGTCCAAGCATTTCGAGGACAGCCATGTTCCCGCGGTGCTGCCAAAGTACCTGCCTAGGCAAGCGAAGGGCGCGTTCGCGCTGCTCGCGATGGTGTTCGTGCTGTCCTCGTTTCTCGACAACATCGCCGGGGCGCTGATTGGGGGCGCAATGGCACACACCGTTTTTCGCGGCAAGGTCCACATCGGGTACCTCGCCGCGATCGTCGCCGCCTCCAATGCGGGCGGTTCGGGCAGCGTGGTGGGCGACACAACGACCACGATGATGTGGATCGACGGCGTAAACCCGGCTGACGTATTCCACGCGTATGTCGCCGCGGTGGTCGCACTGGTCGTGTTCGGTATCCCGGCCGCGTTGCAGCAGAACAAGTATTCGCCGTTGATGGCCTATGAGCCCGGTGGCGCGCATGTGGACTGGGGCCGCGTCGGTATTGTGGCGTTCATTTTAGTGACGGCGATTTCTACCAATGTGTACATCAACTTGGTACACCCCGAGATCGCTGATCGTTTCCCATTCATCGGCGTGGCCGTTGCTCTGGCGATCCTGGTCTCGGCGCCGTTACGCAAGCCGGATTGGAGTCTGTTACCCGGCGCGACCAAAGGTACGATTTTTCTGCTCGCACTGGTCACCTGTGCCTCGATGATGCCAGTGGAAAAATTGCCGGTCGCATCCTGGCAATCGGCCATGGGGCTCGGTTTCATCTCTGCGGTGTTCGACAACATCCCGCTCACCGCGCTCGCGCTGAAACAAGGCGGCTATGACTGGGGCATGCTCGCCTACACGGTGGGGTTCGGCGGCTCGATGATCTGGTTCGGCTCGTCGGCCGG
>JANPKE010000130.1:0-17588 GCA_031425875.1 Nitrospirota bacterium | reverse complement strand
GAGTGGCGGGCACAAGCCGCTCTATCGTGCCTTCACTGATTTGGCCGAGGGCTATGAGTTCTGGGAACGGTTTCAGTACCGGCAAGCCTGGGACAAGTTGAGGACTGCGACGAAAGCTCTGGAGATGGCTTCGCTGTGGGGTGGACCGGCTGGATTGAAAGCGATCCTGCCTCATCTGAAGGCCAACGCGAGTTTCCTTGAGAAGCTGGTGCTGGATCCTGTGGAGGTCAAAGAATACCTCGCGCTGGACCTGTTGGCGCATGTGAGTAGGCATCTCCATATTGGCCATGACCCCGAAGGGGCGATGACAGCGCTGGTTCGTGCGCTGGAGGCGTTCGCGCAAGTCCGGCTGTATAAGGCGCACAAGATCAAGAGTTGGGATGTGTCGCCGGGACAGCTTCCGCAAGCGCTTCAAGAGACCTGCCGAACCTGTTATCTCGAAGACATTGATGGCAAATACAAGCTGCCGCTTCAAGCTCAGTTTCGTGTGTTGGCCGGACTGGGGGATCAACTGGGCCAAGCCTTTCTCAAGGAATGGCAGAAGATGAAACCGTTGCTGGACGCCGCGAACCGTGCGGTGTTGGGACACGGCTTCGAGCCGATCAAAGCGGAGCGAGTGCAGCAGCTGTTCGATGTCGTCATTCGACTCACCGGCGTCGCGGAGTCGTCGCTGCCGAAGTTTCCTGTCTTGAACCTATGAGCTTTCAGCGGCTCGCTGTCAGGTATTGGATCTGAGGCCGACTGCTGGGAGCTGGTCGCTCATGGACCTTCGCGTCTATTACGAAGATACCGACTGCGGCGGAGTCGTCTACTACGCCAACTATCTGAAATATTTTGAGCGGGCGCGGACCCACTATCTCGAAGATCGAGGGGTATCGGTGGTAGGGCTTATGGCCTTAGGAAGGGTGTTTGTCGTCGTGCATGCGGAGGTGCATTATCGGTCGCCTGCCCGTTATGGCGAGACGTTGGTGATCGAGACGGTCGTCCCCGAGATGACGGCTGCGTCGATTACTTTTGCCCACGTGGTCAAGGATAAAGTCAGTGGGCGTGTCGTGGCCGAAGGGTCGGCCAGATTGGCGGCGACGGACGGCAACGGCAAGGTGAAGCGCCTGGACAAGGCAACCGTCGCTGCGATACAGTCGAAGTCGCCCTTTGCAGAGAGACGTCATCCGTAATGTGCAGCGCGTGAAGCCGGCGGCCATTCGTTGCTTTCCGCAAGGAATAAACGACGGTTCACGAACTGCGACCAGTCCGGCAAGCGTCCAATAACCAGCGCGGCGCCTGGATCTAGCGGCTGCTCTCAGCCGGCGCGTTGTCGCCATGCCTAATTTGTGAGAGCAGCCATCGCAACAAGATGAAAGGAGTGTTCCTTATGAGCCAGCAGATTTCCGGATATACCTACGGCACCTCGGCGGTCGCGAAGTCGCCGGTGAGCCTTGCCGATTTCGGATTGATGCAGAAGAGCGCGTTGTTCGGCGAGGAGGACGTGAAGTATTTACGTCTCTCGCACGATGTGGTGAAGGACCAGGTGGAAGCCATTTTGGACGTGTGGTACGGCTTCGTCGGATCCCAGCCGCATCTGCTCCAATCGTTCCTCGGTAAAAGTGACGGCAAGCCGCTCGGCGATTATTTGGGCGGAGTGCGGAAGCGGTTCGGCCAATGGATTCTCGATACGGCCCGTGCGGAGTATGACCAGAAGTGGCTCGATTATCAACATGAGATCGGCTTGCGTCATCATCGCACGAAGAAGAACCAGACGGACAGCGCGGCGGCGTCAGCGGCGATCGTGCCGTTTCGCGATCTCTTCGCGCTCATTTTCCCAGTGACTGTTACATTGAAGCCCTTTCTCGGGAAAAAGGGCCACTCGGCCGAGGACGTTGAGAAGATGTATGCGGCATGGGTCAAGTCCTGCCTGCTCCAGATCACGCTCTGGAGTCACCCCTACGTCAAAGCCGGCGATTTCTAATCGGGCATTGAATCGAATGTCGGGGACATTCTCATCGAGACCGGGGCTGCGCTCGGTGCGATCTGGAATGTCCCCGTTTTCTTTTCCACGGCCATGCGCAGCACGATATTCTCCTGCTGTCGATCGCAGGTCTAGCTTGCTGCGGGGATCTTCATTGGGAGGAGTCTTCAGGAACGCCTCCCGTCATCGAACAGGAGGAGACAGGGTCAGATTCACCCTGTCAGCGATGGGTCACTGTTTGAGTAGAAAAGCCCTGGAGTTTCTTACCGACCTGCGCCTTCGCGTCACCCACAGTGCCACCTGACTCTGACCACTGCGTAATCACGATTTCTATTCGTCGGTTCTTACTCCGGCCTTTCTCCGTGTCATTGGCCGCGATCGGTTTGCTATCGGCGTACCCCATGGCTTTGACTCGGTCGGCCTCAAGCCCTCCGTTGATCAATATTTGAATGGCATGTTCGGCCCTGGTCCGGGAGAGTTCGATATTATCCCGAAAGCCCTTCCGAGGGTCGCTCCGGAGCGGCGCGTTGTCGGTATGGCCAGCAACCTCGATGTTCTGGTAGCGAAATCCGTGCAGGACGGCTCCGATCCGCTCGAGCAATGAAGTCCCTCCGAGGGTAACCGCAGCATCACCGGTGGGGAACAATTCGGCGGTTGCAAACGCGAGGGTCAATTTATTGCCTCGCTGCCTCAAAGTCGCACTGCCCTTCTTGAGTTCGGGCTGTAAGAGGCTCGCGAGACTCTCGCTCATCTTGCCGAGGTCGCTACTTGATAAGGCGTCTGCATCATCGGCAACCGCGGGCGTGGGCGATATCAGATTAGTCACGGCTAGGTTTTGATCGAGCGATTGCAGAGGAATGGTGTTTTTGTCGGCACCGCTGTCCTCTTGGGCAGGAGCTGGCTCGGCTGGCTTGGACGTATTGCGTTCGAGGTCCGCCAGCAATTGCTTCGTGCGCGCGAGTTCCGTGTCTCTTGCCATGAGTTGAGGATTGAGATCCGCCAGCTTTTGCGTGACCTGTTTGAGGTCGTCCTTGAGCTGCGCTAGCTCTTGCTCTTTCCGCGCTGTCTGCTGTTCCACTTCGGTTGCACGGCGTTTGGTCTGGGCCAGTTCCTGTTCTTTCCCCGCCATCTGTAGTTCGACTTCAGTTAGGCGACGCTTGGCCTGCGCCAGATCTTGCTCTTTCCCCGATGCCGTCAGTTGTTCTGCTTCGGCTGGGCGGCGTCTGGCCTGTGCCAGGTCCTGCTCTTTCCGCGCTGTCTGCTGTTCGGCTTCGGTGACGCGCCGTTTAGCTTGCGCCAGTTCTTGCTCTTTCCCTACCATCTGTTGTTCGACTTCGGCGACGCGGCGTCTAGTCTGTGTCAGTTCCTGTTCTTTTCCTGCCATCTGTTGTTCGGCGTCGGCTGCACGGCGTTTGGTCTGTGCCAGGTCCTGTTCTTTCCCCGCCGTCTGTTGTTCAAACTCGGTGACACGACGTTTAGCCTGCGCCAGTTCCTGCTCTTTCTTCGCTGTCTGTTGTTCGGCTTCGGCGACGCGGCGTTTGGCCTGCGTCAATTCTTGCCCTTTCCCCGTGGTCAGCTGTTGTTCGACTTCGGCGACGCGACGCTTGGCCTGGTTGAGATCCTCAGTTTGTGACGCAAGATCCTCTCGAAGCTTCTTGGAATTCTCGTAGGCATTGGATCTCAGGGCTGAGATCTCACTATCTTTGGCATGGAGCTGGATAACCAACTCACCGATCCGCCGTTTTGCATTCTCCAGATTGCCGGCAGCGAGTTGTCGCTCGAGCTCATCGATTTTTTGCTTGGCTTGCTGAAGGTGGCTTCTCGTTATGCTTAATTCGTCTTGTGGCGACTGGCCGTCTGCATCTCCAACGGCCATAGAAACCGGCACAGTTCCGCATAACATGGCGAGGGATATAAGCATGAAGGCGGATAATTTGATGATCATGTCTCACCCACAAGTTGATAAGGTGCAGTGACCATAAATGAAGTCGCGCCCCATAAATGAATTTCAACACACTCATGTGTCCATGAAATCCGCTCGCGAGGCACAGGCGGAAGCGCGTGAGGCGAACGCTAAACCGATGTCGGCGCTTCCCCTCTTCGTAAATGGAAAAAGAAAAAGTGAAGGCGATCCTATCGCCATCCTGATTCACTTTGCAACGGGGCTGTGAAGCCGTTCACGATGGTGGTGGCAGTTCGTTCAGCGTCTGCTGGCTGTCGCCACCTCGGCAGGCGAGATCAGACACCGTGGCGAACCGACCGGGGTGAGTCTCGATCCGGATTACTCCATGGGGTAGAGCGGATCTTTGACCAAGGGCGGTTTCGCTCGTTCGACGAAACTTCCCGAGCACCGATAGGCTTCCTGATTCAAGAATGGGAAAATAAGCATGAGCCAGCTCGCCTCTACGTGCACGTCGTCGGGTATCAAGCGTACGCCTCTCTCGCGCGCGGTCAGCTTCAGATTGAGCAGACAGCCTTCTTTCGTGTACCCGCCCGCAGTTACCCTTGCGGACCGATCCGACCCTCCTGCGGACTGATCAGCGTGGGAAGCGCACCCCACTAAAAACATTGAAGCGACGACGGCAAGCGTTGCGTAAACGCGTTTCATGACGACCTCAAGAAATCTATAAATACCGACCGGATTGGTAATTTCAGTGAACCTCAAGTCATGAGCTGCAGAGTACTTGGTGAGAGCGCATACTCATCGCCACAAAAGTTTGTGTGTAAAGATCACAAGATCGGCTGGATTGTCGGAGAAAGACACGAAGGGTGTCAAGGAACGAGCGGAGAGGCCTGAATTTGAAGGCGATTTATCAGGCATCACATGGACTGTGAAGCGTCAGAATAAGACTTCACGCCCTGGTCCCCACCTTCTGTGGATAACCTTGTGAACAAGTCTGTTTCTTTGTCGGACTATGCTTAAATGACCTGTCTATTTATCAAACTGCCCACTTTTTAGGCGTATGTACCCTCTTAGAATAGCCACCACTAATGGTGGCTCTTTGTTATTCTTTGCGATGTTTTCGCGCATTCCTAGCAATGTGCACTTGAGTGGCCAAAAACAAGCCCTTTGGGAGTCACTGATCCGATCAACCAGTGCCTCGCTATCCACAGCCATGAGAATTTTCTGTGGATCGTAGATGAATTGCTACGGCTAGAGCGCTCTTTCTGATCTGTCAAGAGACGTCTGAACAGAACGCCGTCTCGTCGGGGAAGAAGGTAGAGCCAAATGGCTGGGAGCCGCACTACTTTTTTCGATACACATTGAGCCCGATCTTCTCTTGTCGATCCGGAATGGTCACGTTCCCTTCCGTCGAAGCAATGATGATGGTCTTGCCTGTTGAAGAGGGACCGAACTCCTTTGAGAGGTCCACTCTGATCGTCAACACAGACCCTTCGACGCTCATCTCAACGTTTTTCATGATCGTACCCTTTCAGTTGCACAAATGGTGGTTCATTGGTTTTCAGCGACGATCCTCCATGACCCATTCACGGGGTTGACCGCTGGCTGTGCCAAGGCTGAGCCCAGGACCAGGTTCTGCATGTGGCTCGATTTGAGAATGGACCGCTTCCTCATAAGATCAGGAGGCTAGCGAGCCAAGGTCGTGCCCGTGAGTCGTTTGGCGATACCAGGTAAATGGTGTTGGGCATCCGCGCCTTGAAAGCTGAAGGTCAGCACAAAACCAGAACACTGGGTGTACCCGGTGCCGCCAGGGCCTTTGCCGTTTCGAAAGTCACCGATGACCATGTCCCCTCCCGTACACACCGGGGATGCTGTTTTCTTGAACGCCGGATTCTGCAAGGACATGTCGATGATCTGTTTGATCTCCGTCACGGTTTCGCTTTGTTGGTCGATGTGCACGTACATCGACAGCACCTGACCGTTGGGCCATTGCCATGCGCACCCCTCACCCGTTCCCATCCTGGATTGGACGGCAGATAACGAGGGAGATGTCAGCAGGCTACAGACTTGAGCGGCCATGGGGCTCCCTGCCTGGACGGGCGATGCCCAGAGTATTCCACCGATGGCGATGAGGTGTCTCAGCGTCAAGTTGTTTTTCCCTTGAAGAGTAACGCTTGCGACAAAGAACAAACAGACGAATTGTAGCCCCGGCGCTTCGACGATTCAATGGTCCGTTCCACGGCCCATCCGGTTGACTCAGGGATCGAGGGAACTCAGAAACAGTTCAAGGACGAACAAGTTTTGGGTCGTGGCGGCTGCTGAAGGAGATCGAAGCCGCACACTTGCCTGCGTTCATGGATTACAGGGCATGAATCTCGGCGTTGTACCTGAAGCCGATGCAGTGGGATTTGCGTTCCTGCACCGCATGATGAATTCTATCCCAACCAGACGAAGGCCAAATAGCACAACAGAAGCCGGTTCTGGGCCGGAGTGACATGTGCGTCGGAGAACACATTCAATGCTTGAAGCTCCGACGATGGTGTCCCGAGCCTGCTGGTGGTGAAAAGGCCATCCAAGCGGTGACCGGCAGTCAAGCTTGAGCTGCCGGCCACGAGGGTAACACCGGTTTGTCTACTTGTGTGGAATCAGCGTGACGATTTCGGTTCGACGTTCGTTGCTGCGTTTGTCGGTTACGCCTAGGATAATCTCATGTGGCCGCGGTCCCCAGCGCTCAAACATGACATGCATGGCTGAATTTCGCACTATGCGGGACACGACTAAATGCTCCCCGGATTCAAGATCGTAACCTTTCACCCGACGATAGCCGCTGGCCGGGATGTAGTCATAGACAAGCGTTCGACCATCAGCTGCCCAATGGAAGGCCACCACGTCTCCTTCCGTCACGACGTCAATTTCTCGCACCGCCATTGTGGCAACATCCAGAAGGCCCACCAAACTGTGATGATCCACAGTTGAAAATGCCGCGTACTGTCCATCAGGCGAAAGGCGAATCTGGTCGAACCGCTGCGGATGAAAAAAGAGGCCTGGGACGATTGTCGATTCGGTCGGCAAGCTCTGTAACGTCACCTGAGCAGGCAGAGTCTGGTTCGTCGAGGTCACCAAAAGGGCTTGCCGGTCGGGTGAGAGTGCAACTGATGGGGAAGCCGAGAAGGGGTGCGTCCCGCAGGCCAGTAGTACGCTAGAGAGCGCAATCAGACCAAGTATGGAACAACCGCGATGACGATCCACATCCACTGGCGTGTGTCTCTCAGAGGCCAGGGATCGGTTGTTCTGTTGCGCCGGCCCAGAAATAGTTACCATCTGAATCTTTGTACCAATGGGCATTACCGTTCACGGTGAGCCCATTGCTCGTCCAGCCTTGATAGCTCAGTTTCTTTCGACGTTTGGCTGTGCGGACGATCGGTGCCGTAGTTGTCGGCGCCAGTTCCCGAATATTCACATCAATGCGGGTCTTTGCAATACCTGGTTTCTTGACGAAATTGAATGTTCCCGGACTATTTTGGATCGCTTTTGCCATGTCGATGAGCGAGTCGAGGTCTACTTCGAAGCCTGGGCAGGTTTTGTCGGAACGAATCTCCCGATGGCCGATAATATGATCCCGATCACAAGGGACTGACCACCGTCGACAGATTTCATCAATCAACCCGGCGCTGGCCTTGTAGAGCGCGTCCGACCAAGGCGTATCCGCTCGTCCTTCATGCTCGATACCGATCGTATACCAGTTCGGATTCACATCGGGCTTGAGCAATTGCCATGTCGGAGCGACCATGCGTCCCGCGTGCCAAGCCCGATCGCTCTCAGCCACATACTGATGGATTTCTCCGTCTTTCCCGATCCCGTAGTGCGCGGAAACCCCGGATTCCTCATTTAAGAACCAGGCATCCGTTCCCTTAAGCGTGCCTTCCATGATGTGGATGACGATCGCCTCAGGTCTATATCCCTCCCGTCCCTTGTCTTTATTCGAACTCCCAATCCACTTGATAGCCATCAGCGACCTCCCTGAGAGTTTTACATTCACGTAAATCTATAGATCTATGTCAATCCACGCAGGGTCGTGGTCGCTGCCATCTCCAGCGTGTTTGGTGCGTCGGTCAATTGTAGGATTTGAGATTCTTCCAGCGAGAGACGGGCTGACCCAGATATGATCAAAGAGCTCATAACGGGGAAACTCTTGTCCAGGTGGGTTAAAGCGATGTGTCCATGCAATTGATTGGGGGCCAGGCCCCTGCCCTGGGGTCTCTGCTTTCGCTGGTCTCGTTTCCGAAGGATTTTGAATCGAGTTTATAAGCGGTTGGTTGTTGACTGTTAGCATGGGCGCAAGAAATTCAGAATCAGGAGGATCGTTCATATCACCAGCTAAGATGAACCGACCAGTTGGTCTCTCCATTCGGCTTACAATGCGTGAAATCATCTCGGCCTGTCTTTTGCGCGAATTGTTGGCATCGACGGCGCCCTGGACAGGGTCTTCCCCAAGGGGAACAAAGTGGCTCTTCAAATGGGTATTGTAAATCGTAAAGAGTTTGTCGCCGTTATTGCGTAGGATTTCCACTTGAAGGAGATCTCGACTGAAGACGCGGCGATTCGGCGCATCCGGGTGAACAGCCGTTTGGTGTGAAACGATGCTCCCAATCGGAAGCTTCGAAAGAATCCCCACATCGATGAGTCGCTGATCATTGCCTTCAACGAGCGCGATATGTGGATAGAGATTCCCTAGATGCTCCCGGTTAAATTGCTTGAGGATTTCGATATGTTCAACTTCCTGGACAGCCAGGACATCGGCATTGATTACCTGTGTGATCCGCCTGGCAATCTCGCGCGTATCAGCTGAATCCTTCGCCCGCACCAATCGCCCTGTAAAGGTGCGCACTCTGAATTGATCTTGGTCAAACATCAGCGTAATGCCACCTGTTCCTTCTCCAGGAATGGCACTGACCTCTCCTTGGAAATTGAAACGGGAAAAGAGATTGTTGAGATTAAATGTTGCCACTCTAACCATCATGGTTTCTCCATCCGTTAGGCTTTTTTGCAGTGGTCCTAGAAATGACTCCGGAGTTAAGGGACGAGACCCTGTTGGTTTGGCCATGGAACTTATGAGGCGCACACTAGAACACGATCGTCCACCCTTCTTGTTGTGCCTGCGGGGCCGTATACGAAACACCGTCTACCTTTAAGCCTTATTGTTCAGCAGAGTAATGATTCCACCCTTGTTCCCCAATTGAACGTTCCGTGGCAAGACGACCACAAGCGTGGCGCCAGCGTTGATGGCACCGGAGAGGGTGTGGGTCTTCTTGAGCCGATCGGCGATCTTCCACCCCGTGAGATCAATCGATGTCGGGGAGGCGTTGAGCAACGTGACGGTTTCCTGTTCCGGTGTTGGGCCGACCGGATTTACCAGGGCGCCGACGATTCTGACGAGATGATCTGGTTCCGTCGGACTGGGCTGCGGTCCAGGCCCAGGGTTTGGTACATGGGGACTGGCATGACCGGTGCGATCATCCGTGTGCCAGGCTTGGGATTGAAACGCCAGAAAGACTGCGACCCATTGACGAGAACCAGGAAAGGCAAAGAGTAAGCCTCCGTCCTGCCAGACGCCATCGTCATTCTTAAAGCGCGGGACATTCCCCTGATTCATGTGAATGTCGTGAATACCGTTGCCCGGGGTGAAGCCGAATATTTTGTCAGGCACACCTTGTTCTGGGCCCCATCGTTCGCCAAACGCATAGATCAGCGCATCCGGTTCCTGGATCGCGCGAGAGACATAGTGCTCAATCTGGTCACTCAAATCATTGTTCGGACCAGGGAGATTTGGTGGCAGGAGTCGCATGTCGAGACGATCGAACAGATTGCCGCGAATAAAATCGAGCGCCTCCCCTCCGAGTTGACTCCGTAACGGTGTGAAGCCGATGGGCAGTTCAGGCAGCGATGCGGTGATCGAATGCCGGAAATCGTCGTCGACTAAAAACAGCAGTTCCGATGGACTGAGTTGAGATTTCACATTCACGGCAATCCGGTACTGGATGTCGCCCGCTTCAATATGAACCTGGTAATGGGGAGAACTGGCCTCGGTTTCTCGCTTGGCCCCAATGGCTTTGCCTTTGAGCACTCCGTATTTTTTTAACGGCATGCATGACCTCCGGTGCTGTGTCGATGATCAATAGTTGAACCCACCTGTTACAGATCGCTTCACACTGTAATTGCTATGCAATGGGCGGACCTCCACGAATTGTTCTTACTCTTGAGTGAGTTGTAGGGAGGTCGACTGATTTTAGGTGGTGTGGGGCGGTATCCAAACTGATACGGATCGAATCGAAATGGATACAGTGTTAACGGGGAGGGGTTCACACTGAGAGTCGGCATATCGAAATGCGTGAGTGCAGGTTGAAAACGTGAGGTAATTGGTAAGTGGAGAGTCCAGAAAGACTCCTGGTACGTATTCTTTACCCTGATCGTTTGAAATCCTGGCAGCTTCATTTGGAGACACTGATGCCTGACCCTCCCATTTCTTGTGGCAGGTCCTTCATTTTTGGCAGCCCGCCCTGTATGCGCAGCTTCGTCTCCTCATAGTTTACATGGATGCCGGCCTGGTAGGGGAAGTCCGGAATGACTGCCGCATACACGTCGGTGAGTCCCCACGTGGGATGTTCAGTAAACACATGGCCACCGCAAGTTGTGCACCATTTCCGAAAACTCAGCGGCGTCTTGCTGTACGTGCTGATGTTCTCTGCTCCCGGCGTGATCTGCACCGCGTCGGGTTTCCACAATGTGAAGGCGTTGATCGGCGCAGCCGACCAGGCTCGGCAGGACTCGCAATGGCAATAGCCCATGGCGGCTGGCTCACCGGTGACCGTGAATCGAACCGCGCCGCAAAAGCAGCTTCCCTGGTACACGTTCCCGTTGCTCATGGTGGATCTCCTGGGCGGTGTGCGGTTGTCTGAACATATTCTGGCCTGGCGACGGTTCTTTTCTGCGTCCTCGATCGAGACTAGCACCGAACTCCTTCGCATCTTGGATTGTCTGATCAACAGAAGTAAAGAAGTGGGCAGGGAGATCGTACTTGAATCGTGGAGCAAGAAAATCAGAATGGTTTCTGAACTTCCTCTAAGAAGGAGGCGTGTAGAGAGATGACCGATGAATCGTCAGGCTGGCCAGGCCGTGTCTTAGGAAATATAGGATTGCAAGACGCGACCACAACCTTCTACGTCCACCATGCACTTTGGCCGTCTAACATTCGCGCTACGCGGCGGTGCGCTTGCGCGCTGTCCGACTTGAGCGCGTCGTTATGCGTTTTTGTGCCTCAACCAGACGGCCAGATACAAATTTGTGAAGGACGCTCGCCATGAGTGTCTGGTATGGAACGCCCTCCTCAGCCGCTCGGGCCTGCAGCCCCTCGAGGTCCAGCGATGAGATTCGAATGTTCACTCGCTTGTTTTTGAGCAAGGTCGCCGCGGCCGATGCCCGAATTCGCGAGATCTCCCCTTTTTGATTCCGAACGGACCTCCACTCGCCCTGTTCGAACGAGGCCAGAATCTCCTGTTCTAACAATTTTCGGTCGTTCATCTCACGTGCCTCCTGATAAGAAGTCGCGCGTTGCCTTGCGGCTTGGCATGATACTTTTTAGAAAAAGCTCATTCTCGTTTTCAACATATGGAACGAGATACGCGTAGTCTCGTATTTTAACCACCAGCATCTTTTGATGTCCGTATTTGGCCCGGTTGGGGTGGTCCATCACAGCGATGAGACCGCCCTGCGAGATCGCGAAAAGAACTTCCTCGAATGAAACACCGCGTTCCGCTTTAAGCGAAAGACTTTTCTCGGAGTTCCATCTGATGGGCTTCACGCTCAGGATTATACATCTGTGTGCCTTATGTGCTCAAGACGTATAACGGTTCCGCGGATCAGCAGGCATCGGTGGAACATACGACGTTTATGCAGTGGCTGTCCGCGGCAGCTACTGGTTGGCCCGCACTTCGTGGACCAGCTATCGGAGAACCATCCGGGGGTCCGTTGAGGCGACGCGAAGCGTCGGCTCAACGTTTGAGATAGCCGGCGTGACCTAGCTGCCGGGGCACGTCCGGTTGATTGAGGTTTATCTGGTGCCGTTTAGCACTTTAATAAGTCAATACGCAGGCCTGACCCTATTGCCGCCTTGAATTCACAGTCTCCAGCCTACTGCATGCGATGGTTGGGCGTCATAGCACAGTATCGATCCTCATTCTTACCGGCATGTGATCGCTGTATTTCAGCCATACACTACTTTTACCGATCTCGATGGTCGAGGATGGCAGGAGGTTCTTTGGAATGAAGGCGTAATCGATATGGTATGGCTTCTTTAGATTCCACTGCAGGAAGAGCGTGGCGTCTCGCTCTTTTCCTTGCGGCACCGACTGAGCGTAGTGATACAGGCTTTCCAGTCCGATATTCGATAGCTGCTGCACAACGCGTGTATGACTTACTGCGGCGTGACGCTTATCCCAAATCACATTGTTATTGAAGTCACCCATGACGATGGAGGTCTTAGTGCGGAGTGCTTCTGCATGCAGATTCAAGTACTTCCAAAGCTGGCCGATGTATCTAAAGTCGTAGGACTCTGTCCGTCTCGTCCAGACACCAAGAAGTGTCATTGAGTCATCAATCCTGCAGGGGAGAAACGTCTCAAGTCCATTAGCATCCAGCGCAACTGGTTCAAGACGTATATGTGGTTTTGCGAATATGCCTAACCCGCGGTTCTTATTGTCGCCGATCCAAAGCGAATTCGCACTCCACTTGCGGTATGAGTCACTTGCAGTGCGCATCGGGTCCTCACATTCCTGAACGACGCAGACGTCTCGAAGTAAGTTCTGGAGGAAGGTGAACTTGTTGCGGAACGCCCCGGCGCAGTTCCAGGACACGATGATCATTACGCCCAACTATTAGGTGAATGGCTGAGGGTTCCGCGATGAGATCGCGGTAGATCCCATTCCATCTCCGACACTTCTCTACTGAAAATATCCACAATATCTGTTGCTTGCCAGTCTTTGTCAAGGTGACACTTGTCGGGATAGACGGCGAAGCCTGGCGGTGTATCCAGATATTGGCCAGCGGGATATCCAACCACCAGCTCTCCACGGATGGGGTTGGCAGAAGGCGGTCATAACCGATCAGCCGGGCTTGCTGCGCTGTTTCCCCTCGGTTGAGCACATGGGTATGGATCATCGTGGTGCTGACACTCTTGTGCCCGAGGAGTTCCTGGATGGTTCTGGTATTGTAGCCGTTTTCAACAGATGGGGGGCGAACGAAGGTCGCAGCGGAGGCAGCTCACCGGTTTATTAATCCGTACTTTGAACTGCGC
This sequence comes from Nitrospirota bacterium, assembly GCA_031425875.1. Lineage (GTDB taxonomy): Bacteria > Nitrospirota > Nitrospiria > Nitrospirales > Nitrospiraceae > Nitrospira_D. The sequence continues at coordinate 4,370 of JANPKE010000130.1, read as the reverse complement.
CTCCTTCATCGCCTTGTACATGACCATTGGCATTAGGAAAGTGCGGAGTCCTTGGAAGGTTCGTGCTTTGTTCTTTAGGTGACGTTCCGATGGGAGCTGAATGCAGACCGCTTTTCGGTTGGGTGATAGGTTCTGTCCTTGGTGGTCGAGTAGACCGTGTTGTTGGTCGCGATGGTTTTGACAGGAGGGGAAAACATCTGATGGAATCGACAGCGAGATCAATGCCGAGATCTGGCCAATGCAGGAAGTTGGGGTTCTGTTGTTCGACTCTCAGGATCTTTGATACAGAGGCGTCTAGAAACTGTGGAAACTCTTTGAACGAAATAAAGAGCTCGCTGTCTCTGGTACACAGCCAGAGTCCATGCCTGGATATATTGCTAACTTCAATACATGAAATACCTTTGTCGCGCATGGTGAATTCCATACGAATGCTCTGGGACGAACGGTTCCCGTCTTACCGCGGATGAACGAACCCATGAACAACGCTGCTATCGGTCTATCCTGCTTTCGAAAAACCTTCACTGCGAAGAATCTCCGCCACGTTCCGTTCATTCACAAACACATCGGCCAGGAGACGATTGTAGACATCTCGACCATGGGGGACGATGCGAATCTCGCCGTTGCGTAGCAATTCCTCTAACCGCCGCTTAGCTGCCGGACCTTCGAACTCGCTCATTTCGGGTGTGTCGATTCCGCGCAGTCTGATGCGCTCGCCTCCAACCCGAATCGTATCACCGTCGACTACGCGCATTTGTAATGTGCTCAGCACCTTCATTTCGTGGTTCGACCGGGCTCGAAGAGTCGAAAGCCGAGTCTGTTTATGCGTGGAGCCAAGTTTGTACCGTCCTTTGGGATATCGCTGGGGTCGGCTGTCCGGCGGACGCCGAGGCCGACGCTGCTTGTACGTGGGGAGGCGATCCGAGTCTTGGTCATTCGGTGACGGATACCAGCAGAGATCACATTGCTGGTTGAGAGTTGAGCCGAGGTCGGACTTCTGTAGGCGCTGAGCATGGGCGTCGGGTAGTGACGCGGCGGGCCCTATGCAGAAGATAAGCAACCATGCTGCAATCGTTGTTCGGTGCGGCTTCATGGCCTATCTATGTACGCAGATGTCGTGCCAGATTCCTGTGGTTTGACAATGTTCAAAACCGCATGCTGGAATGCGAGCTTGCTTCAATTCTGGTGAGGTGTGGTTGTCATTCTGAACGAGTTCCGAGGAACTACATATGAGTCATGGAGGGTTATACGCATGGATATGATGGGAAAGGTGGGGCTGGTCGAAATTCCTGTGTTGATCGCCCCGGATCAAAAGGCTTGGATGGATCGCATGATTAAGGAAGGGAAAATTGCCATTCCGCCTGGAGGCACATTGGAAAAAGGGTCACTCTATTCGATGTTTATTCGCATGCTGCTCCATAACGCCATGGAGGAACAGAAGCGGCAGGAGGCATTAGAAGCCGAAGATGAGGATGATGATGAGTAGAGAGTGCTCAGGTAGCCCTCACAGGGAAGAGCTCTCAGGTGTCAGTGACCTGTATCTAAATAGATAACGATTGTATCCTGGAAGATACGAATGACCGATCTGACTGGACGTCTTGGGCAGACGTTCAGTTAGAGTTTCTTGAAGGCAGTATGCGCAGCGCGGAGGGTCTTCTCGATGTCCTGTGTGCTGTGGGCGGTGGAGAGAAAAGCAGCCTCAAACTGAGAAGGCGCGAGATAGACACCCTGCTCCAGCATGTGGTGAAAAAACTGGCCATAGCGCTTCGTGTCTGACTGTTTCGCCGTATTCCAGTCTACAACAGGGCCTGGGGTAAAGAAGGTCGTCAACATCGACCCGATTCGGGTCTGCGTCACGGGGATTCCGGCCTTTTTCGCGGCCTCACCGATGCCTTTGGCTAGGGAGGCTGATCGCTCCTCGAGTTTCTTATAGACTCCCTTCGCGCGCAACTGCTTGAGCGTCGCCAATCCGGCAGAGACTGCCAGCGGATTGCCGGAGAGCGTACCGGCCTGATAAACCGGTCCAACCGGTGCAATGAGATCCATGATCTCTCTCCGCCCGCCATAGGCACCGACGGGCAAGCCTCCTCCGATAATCTTGCCCAGCACCGTCAGATCGGGCGTGATGCCATAGAGTGCCTGCGCGCCTCCATAACGTACTCGGAATCCCGAGATGACTTCGTCAAAAATCAGCAAGATGTTGTGGTCAGCGGTTAGCTGCCGCAGCGCCGCGAGGAAGTCCGGAGCAGGAGGAACGACTCCCATGTTCCCTGCGATGGGCTCAACGATGATACAGGCCAGCTGATCACGGTTGGCCTTGATCAGTTGTTGGACCGTACGAATATCATTATAGGGAGCGGTGAGCGTGTGTTTGGCAAAGTCATCCGGCACGCCCGGTGAATCCGGAATCCCCAATGTCGCCAGCCCAGACCCGGCTTTGGCCAAGAGATAGTCCCCGTGACCGTGGTAGCACCCCTCGAATTTCATGACCTTGGTCCGCTTGGTGAATCCTCGTGCCACTCGGATCGCGCTCATGACGGCTTCGGTCCCGGAGCTGACCAGCCGGATCTTTTCCATGGAGGGGAAGGCGTTGCGGATTTCTCTGGCCAACGACACTTCCGACTCGGTCGGGGCTCCGTAGCTGGTGCCTCGCCCGGCCGCGCTCTTGATCGCGGTGATTACCGACGAATGGGCATGCCCTAAAATCATCGGCCCCCACGAAAGCACGTAGTCGATGTAGACGTTGCGGTCTACATCGTAGAGCCGTGATCCTTTGGCGCGTGCGATGAAGCGCGGTTGCCCGCCGACCGAGCGGAAGGCTCGAACGGGGCTATTGACGCCACCGGGAATGAGTTGCTGGGCCTCGGTGAAGAGCTTGGTAGAGCGGGATGTTTTCATAATGGCGGCGCACCCTATCATGCAGGGTGAGAGCCGGTCAAGAAACCCATCATCGTGCGATCTGTTCGGAGGAGCGCTGTGAGCGGTCAAAAAATGTCGTAAGAGATACTGTATCCATCGATACAGATACGGCAACAGACTCTGAGAATCGAATGGAAGGTCAAGTTCTCGCCTGTTTTCGTCCTGGTTTCTGTTTTGGCGTGACGGCGCGATTCTTGCTGGAATATTTGGTTAGTCAGAAAAGCGAGACGAATATGCAAGTCATCTGCTCATGGTGCCGCGGGGAAGGTCGGGTGGGATTCGTCGGAGAAAAGGCTCCCCTTGGAGACCGCCGAGAGACGCATAGTATCTGCATTGAGCATCTGATGGTGGTGCGAGCTCGATGGACCGCCTGTCAACGGAGCACAGGTCTCCCTGGCGCATCCATCGACATGCCGAAGGAGCATCCTTCCCATATTCGCCGGGCGGTGCGATCGGTCGTGCGGTTATGTGTTGGTTTAAGGGGCTTGGCTCAAAAGACTCGCGGGTAGTTTCTTCTCGCCGGTGTGGTTTACCCCAGCTCGTCGTCGAACGTGTTACTTTTTAGACCGCTTCGGCGCACGTTTGGGATGGGGTTTCGTCTTGGGTGTTGATGACTCGGTCGAGGAGAATTCCTTCAAGTGCCAGTGTGTCCGTTTCAATTTGTTCTGTTCTGTCACCGCCAAACACACATGGAATGGGGCGCACCGACCTTCAGCCGTTTGTCCCTTGCTCCAGGCCTCGCCAGCGTCGCTGAGGATTTCCAGTAGCGTTTCGTACTCTTCTTCATCCTCGGGAAGCACAGCGTCGGCATCGTGAATGAGCAAGATATACCCTTTAGCGGGAAGCCATTCGAAATCGGCTAGACACTCCTCCAATGCATCCCAGTTGTGTCCAAAGTAATCCGGAAAATCCAGTGCTCGTGCAAACTCACTGAAGAGAGTCGATGGAGTTTGGCATTTCTTTCCCTGGATGGCACGCACGGCAAAGCCTGGCGGTGTTTTCACCAGGGCCGAGGCTGAGGTCCCTCGAGGGACGACGAGAAGAGCCGACCAGGGAGGTGTGGCATTGCAAAGATGAGTGTGTAAGGTAGGGGTTCCCGCCATAGATCTATCCGTTGGTTTGGACGTTCGTCAGTTCAGAGGAACAAACGTTCGGTAGTGATTTGCCGTGTAATAAGCTTTCCCGGTTCGCCGTTCGATGACGATGCGTTCGGCATCGCGACCGCGGCCTCGTCTCTTCGCATTGACATCATACTCCCGATAGGAGCCTCGCGGAAGACGTCGTTCTCGATTTTGGAAGTCACGCCCTCCGACGTAGCCTGGCAGCGGTATCCCGCCTCGCTTCTTGAGCTGTGTGAGCAGATCATAGGCCTTTTGGGGAGGGGTGGTGAGCGAGGACGGGTGCTCGATGTGACTCGGCGCGCTGAGGATGGGGTTAGTATTCAGAAGTTCGTC
>JANPKE010000129.1:0-4165 GCA_031425875.1 Nitrospirota bacterium | reverse complement strand
CCGACGCTGGGCAAGAACGGGCGCTTCACAGCGAGCGATCTGGTCAACTATGCGCTCAATTTGTCCGGCGCCAACCTGATTGCGTCCGAGGATGTCAATACGCTGGAAGGTGACGACTAGCGTGTGATGACAAAGGGTCCGGCCGGCGTTTGCCGTCCGGACCCGCCGCGCCTCAGGTGTTGCCACTCACTGTGAAAGGGTTTCATTATGGCGCTGATTGACGATGTGAAAGCTGTGTGCGATCGGTTGGCCCCGTTAGGCTGGCGAGACTTACTACTGAACGTCACTGGGGGACAGCTCGACATTCAGAAGCTCACCAGCGCTGCCCTCAAGACGGAGCTTACAAAAACGCTCACGACCATTGATCGGACCGTAACAGGAGTTACCGATTTCGCGCTTTCCGGGACTAAAGCGGTTACCGGAGGATCGCCGGCGAATAGTCTGTTGTATCACACACTGGCGTCGCCGAATGTGACGACTGGTCTCAGCGGCTTTCCGACGCTCAAGGAAATAGAGACAGTCGAAAATTATGTGTTCGGTGTTCAACCACCGACGCTCGGCAGTTTGAAGGCCAAGGCTGGGCTGACCGGATCACAGCGCCTTTCCGTGGTGTTGTTTGCATACGAGTATCGGCCGGCGCGTGATACCTGTAGTCGCCGCCAAGCCGACATGGTAGTTTCACGAACCGGCGTGTCGCGTGTGGGCACCAGACCGGCAAGGTACGATGCGAAGAATCGTGGATTTCAGGCGCAAGTCGACGATGATCCGTTCGCCTTCCATGTGTGTCCGGCGCGATTCGCTGCCTTTCTGGCCGTCCAGAAGAAAGGGAGCGACATCACGGTTATGCGTTCTAGGGCCAGCGATAACACCCGTGATTTTTGGGTGCCGATCCATAAACTCTTCAACGGCACAGAATGCATTGCCGGCCTCAATTTGCAGATTGAGCTGTCCGCTTTCCATTATAACGACAAGATCCGACGGACCCGGGCCATCACCTTGCGATTGACAAGAGTTCCCACCACCGCGCCGTTTCAATTTTCAACGGGAATTGCAGAACTGTCTACCGACGCCTCGTTGGGCACGGGAATCGTCATGCCAGTGCCCCATCCCAGACTTGTGGAACCGGCTACGGTGAATGGACGGTTGTTGACCTACAGGGTTCCGTCGGGGCAAAAAGCCTTTGCCGCGCTGGAGCCTGGAGCTCTATCGGCTGCTGATGGATCGGAAGTACGTTCCGCGCCGGCCTATGTGCATGCCCGAACGCAGGTGCGTAACGGTGCGTTGATTGATCTGAATAACGATCCTATGAGACCGAATGTAAACGACACCGTGTCCACTGGAAATTATCGAGCGCTCCACTATGTGGATTTTACCGGGGATGGTCAGATCAGCGCGAACGTCCCTGCGTTAGCTGGAAGACCGGAAGTGGCCACCGCGGTAGTTCCCTGTTATTCGCTGGTGGGGGCGCCTGATTTCTTCAGCGCCGCCGGTCAGCGGGAATTGTTTGAAAGCGTGCCTGATGACTTCTGGGGCGTGCCCCCGGTACCACTGTGCGACACGCGGCTTCCCGCGAATCTCCAGATGCCTGGGAGCCGTTTTAGCGCCGTAGAGAAAACCATCTCTGCCATGGTGCCACTCTTAGGGCAGACCCCGACCGGAGTTACGATTCCTCAGTCATTGGATGCCGATCGACATTCGTGTTTGCCGGATGATTGCGCAGGGGTCTTCGCGCCGGGTTGGGATGTCAGCACTGATCGCACACGGGTGTCCGGCGCGCAAGTGCAGCACTTAGCTACCTACGGATTGGGAAGTCCGTTCCCGGAGGATGCCAAATTATGCGCCGCGCTCAGTACGTTTTGGCCGGCCGTGGCGCCAGATGCATCCAGGGCGATGTCGCCGAATACGGGAAACCCAGGTCTGAGGGCTACAGTGGCACCGCTTACCGACGAGGAGATCGGGCAAGTGGGTGCACTGCCGTGGGATGGCGTGGTAGGGCCTCAGTTAAGCACTTTTGGCGGTGTTGAGTTTCTGGATTGTGAGAAGTTTCTGCATGTGGATTACGTCAAAAATGCGCTGGAGGGTCGCTTCACTCCGCGACTCACGACGCAAGTCTCAAGCGAAGAGTACCAGCTCCGGATGGAGGCAATCGCAAAATGTTACAGCACAGTGGGCGATGATCGGAACCTGCGCTTTGTCGTTTCATTCCGTAAAGTCAGTGGGGGCGATCCGGAACTGCAGCGTGCGCAATTGGATACCTCAACGGTTTTGACCGGAGAAGTCTATCGAATCGATATGATCTTAGGAGGAGAGGATACGGAACAACCGCATCCGAGCGACTTCCGACGTAGCCTACTGCCGATCCAAGATCGACAAATATTTTTAGTCGGTCCACGGACCGATACGGCGCTGCGCAAACGGGCGAACCAAACCGTATGGTCGCGCGTGTGATGCCTGTTGTAATTATAGGTGGCGGCCCATCAGGAACCGCAGCCGCGCTCACGCTCTTGGATGCGCAGATTCCCGTTACGATCGTTGAGAGCAAACCATTTCCGCGATATCGGCCGGGAGAAACGTTACATCCGGGTATTGAGCCGCTATTAGCTGGACTGGGCGTTTCGCATCAACTCCAGTCCGCTGGATACGTGAGACACACGGGTGTGTGGGCTGGGTGGGGTGGCGAGATGCATTTTGCGCCCTATGGTGAAGATGCGAATGGGCCATGGCGAGGCTATCAAGCGATTCGCGCAGATTTCGATCATCGACTGCTCGAAAGTGCGCGCTCGCGTGGGGCGCAGATCCTGGCTGGCAAAGCGTCAGGGGTGTTGTTCAATGCCTCAAACATGGTTGTCGGCGTGATGACGTCCGAAGGACCAGTCGCAGCACCCTACGTGATCGATTGCAGCGGTGGTGCTCACACATTCGCACGGCAGCTGCGTATTCCAATCGTCAGGCACTCGCCTCAACTAGTTGCACGATTTGGTTATGCCACCGGTTATATCGATGATCCAACGCCATCGATTTGTTCAGACCAAGATGGGTGGATCTGGATTGCCGAGGTCGAGCCGCATCGCTTTCAGTGGACTCGCGTGACTGAAACACACAATCAACCTGATCGCACATGGATTCCACATGGCCTTCGAGACCTTGAAGCCGAACCATCTCGCAGCGCAGACGTCACATGGCGTATGGCAAAAACGGTAGCCGGGCCTGGCTATTTCCTTACCGGCGATGCTGCAGCAGTCTTGGACCCATCTTCTTCACACGGTGTCTTGCGGGCGATCATGTCGGGAATGATGGCGGCGCATCTAGTGGCTCGACATCTGTGTGATGGAGCAGATGCGCAGGTGTGTACATCGACGTATCAAGATTGGCTGGCTAATTGGTTTCAACATGATGTGGAAGAAATGAGCCACGCCTACCGCGCCGCAAACTTGTTTGGCTTTAACGGACGAGGTGAATGAATGAAACCAGCCGGACCAGCTTAATGCGGCAAAGAAGTTAGGGTATTGTGAGTGGAAACCGGCTTGAGTGTCTCTCCCAAGAATCGCCCGGTATGCGACGACGCCACTTTGGCGACCTGCTCCGGTCTTCCCTCTGCAATGATTTGTCCCCCGGCGGCGCCGCCTTCGGGGCCGAGGTCGATGATCCAATCCGCTGATTTGATGACATCCAGATTGTGCTCGACGACAACCAGGGTGTTGCCGGCGTTCACGAGTTTATGGAGGACGGCGAGGAGCTTCTTGATGTCGTCAAAGTGCAGGCCGGTGGTCGGTTCATCCATGACATAGAGAATATCTTTCGCGCTGGCGTCCTTCAGCTCGGCGGCGATTTTTAACCGCTGGGCCTCCCCGCCGGACAGTGTGGTGGCCGATTGGCCCAGGCGTAAATATCCCAGTCCGATGGAGGTGAGCAGGTGTAAGCGTTCCTGGAGCTTGGGCGTCCCAGTAAAAAACGAAAGCGCTTCCTCCACTGTCATATTGAGCACGTCCCAGACGTTCTTGTCTCGGTAACGAATCTTCAAGATCTCTGGTTTGAAACGCTTGCCGTCACAAATTTCGCAGGGTGCGTAGATATCCTCGAAGAAGTACATTTCGAGTTTTTCCACGCCGCTGCCTTCGCAGCGTTCGCAGCGGCCGCCAGAGGCATTAAAAGAAAAGTGGCCGGG
>JANPKE010000128.1:0-3213 GCA_031425875.1 Nitrospirota bacterium | reverse complement strand
GAATGTTTCGCCACCGGTTGACGAGCGTGACCTCAGAGGGCGTTCAATTTCTGCTCTTTACCATGGCGATCGGCATCGCTGCCATCAATACCGGCAACAATCTGTTCTATCTCTTGCTCGCGATGATGCTGAGCCTTGTGTTGATCTCGGGAATTGCGGCCGAATACTGCTTGCGACGGCTAGAATTCCATCGTCATCTTCCCGATCATCTCATCGTGAATGAACCGACCACTACCACGCTGGTCGTGAAGAACCGAAAGTCACAATTCCCCAGCTATTCATTGAAGCTGTTCGATATCAGCGATGGCCAGAAACTGGATCAAGGTCTGGAGATTCGCCAACTCCTTCCAGGCATCAGTCAGCTGCTGTCGTATCCGCTCGTTGCGACTCGGCGTGGTCGGCTGCAACTGGATGGTGTCTGTGTCGGGACGGAGTTTCCGTTCGGACTCTTCATGAAACAGACGTATTACCCGATCGACGAAACTGTCATTGTTTGCCCGGAGATTAAGCCGATCGACGAGAGGCTGTTACGGGGCCTTCTCGCCGCTGGACCAGACCAGAGCGTCCACCGACGGGGGCATGGTAATGATTTGTACAATCTGCGCCTCTATCACGCCGGGGATGACTCGCGAAAGATTCACTGGCCGACGACGGCGCGGACGTCCCAATTGACGGTCCGTGAAACCGAGGCCGAGGACCAGCGCCGCGCTGTCGTGTATTTACCGACCGTCGTGCCAGTGAGTCACGATGCTTTGTTTGAAGAGGCCGTCTCCCTCACGGCCTCCATCATTCAGCACCTAGCACAACGCGGGTATATGCTCCAATTGTTTGTGGGGTCGTCTCGCTCATCATTCGGTCAAGGTGACCTCCACCTCTTGGAACTTCTTCGAATGCTTGCTCTCTGTGAACGGTGCTCGCCCCTTACAGAGTCCGTTGTGCCGAAAGAACCCTCCAGAGACGCTTTGGAGGTCGAAGGGGGGGCGATGATTGTCGTGCAGTCATGGCGGGGATCGGGGGACATCAAGCCTGAACAGCCTACCGTTCTGATTAACGGACACCTTATCGCCGGAGCATCACATGCCGTTTGATCAGGCCCTTCGGTTCGCATCGATTTGGCTGGCGTCTACGTCCTTCATCGGGTTGACGCTCGGAGCCGGTCTGCCGGAATGGCTGGCTGTGTTAACCGGAGCTGCACTGATCGCTGCTCTCTTACGGAACTCAGGGGGCAAGTCTGTTGGGCGACTCGCCACGTATACGCTCATGTCAACCACCGGATGGAATCTTCTGGTGATCGTCGGCTTTCTTGGATTCTGGGTGGATATGTTGTGGGTCTCGGGCGAACTCCTTCCGGCCGGAGTTCATTTCCTCATGGTCCTCATGATCATCAAGCTGTTCAACCTCAAGCTTCGTCGTGACTATCTGCATCTCTACGCCATCAGTCTCGTCGCGATTCTGGCTTCCGGGTCCCTCACGACGGATCTGTGGTATCTCCCGATTTTCTTGCTCTATCTTTTCGTCGGCGTGTGGACGCTACTGCTATTTCAGCTGACCAAACATCCAGAGGAACCCCGCATCCTCACGATGTCGGTCGCCATGCGACCACAACCTCTGGCATCGGTCAGCCAGGTCACGCCACAATTTTTCTGGTTGGCCAACGGGCTTGCGCTGGCAACCTTTGGGCTGACGTTGGTGATCTTCTTCGCGATTCCTCGGGTCGGCGCCGGGTTTTACCAAAAGGGCTTTGGGGAGAACATTCGCACGTCGGGATTTTCAGAAACGGTGAACTTAGGAGAGATTGGGCCTATCAAGCGAGATCCCAGCGTCGTCATGCGGGTTGAGCTATCCGATGGCCCCCCACAGGAAGCAGGTCGCCTTTATTTACGAGGAGTGGCCTTCGATCAATACGATGGCAAGGCCTGGACGAATCGGCTGAACTACCGGCGGGCAGTGAGCGAAGACGCGGCCGGGACCTTTGTTCTTCGTAGTAGCCGATCTCTTGCAACCCCCCGCCTTGGCGACACCATCCGACAGAACATTCTGTTGGAGCCGCTCGACACCCCAGTTCTCTTTGCTGCGCCGTTTATCGAAAGAGTCAGCGGAAAGTTCCCGAGCGTCCAGTCCGACCTCACCGGTTCGGTGTATCTCCCGTTCCCCAGTTCGTCACGGATCGAATATTCCGTTCTGTCCCGATCCAACCCGGTGCTACCGGAGGATCTCGGCGCGGAGCCCAGTGTCTATCCTGAATCGGTTATCCGACATTTCCTCCAGATTCCTAGTCAACCCGAGCGGATTGCCGTCCTGGCCAAGGAAATCACGCACACACAACGCACCATCTATGACAAAGCCACCGCCATCCACTCATACCTGACGCACAACTTTCGTTATAGCCTTGATGCGCCTCTGACCGAGCAGGACCAGCCGCTGGAAGAGTTTCTCTTTACCCGCAAGACCGGGTATTGCGAACACTACGCCACCGCCATGGTGATCATGCTTCGGACGATTGGAATCCCGGCGCGTCTCGTCACGGGATTTCTCGCCACTGAGTGGAACGAATACGGCAACTACTATGTGGTCAGGCAGCAAGACGCTCATGCATGGGTGGAGGTGCACCTACCGCATTCCGGATGGATTACGATGGACCCAACTCCTCCTTCGATCGAAGGTATCGGCAGTGGGTCTCCCGCATGGCATGCGTTGGGACGAATGTTGGATACCATCAGACTTCAGTGGGGTCGATTTTTTGTGCAGTACAGCGCGGCTGATCAGCTCGCTGTTGTGCGGGAATTGAAGGCGGGGAGTACATCGGCCCGAAACAAGGCATTTGATTCTATGAGCACACTCTTCAGCCCGTTCATGGCCATGTTTGGCGGGATGGAGGACTATGCGTTTAAAGGAACGATACAGCCGTTGGCTAAGGTGCTTGTCCCCACGCTGATTGGCCTCGCCGTTCTTCTTTGGCTTGGGGACAGTCGCCCTTGGGACACGGGGATGATCACTAAACACACGACTCGCGACGAGCAGGTCATTATGCAGCTCTACGGACGAATGATCGGGCATCTCGCTCGGAAGGGCATTGCTAAATTCACTGCGACGCCGCCCCTTGAGTTCGTCCGCCTCACTCAGGAGCGGTGGAGCAATGCCGGTTCAGCAGTTGCGTCTATTACCGGGCTCTATTGTCGAGCCCGATTCGGTCAAATCCCCCCCACCAGAGAA
>JANPKE010000127.1:0-2313 GCA_031425875.1 Nitrospirota bacterium | reverse complement strand
TGCTTGGTCTCTTCGATCTCTCTGGTGCGCTCCCGGACTTTCAGCTCAAGATCTTCTCGGTATGAATGCAGTTGGCGTTCGAGCTTTTTCCGATCGGTAATATCGCGAAGCTGCACCATCACCAGCAATTGTTCGGTCCCACCCACGCGAATTAAGTCCATTTCCACCGGGATCTCATGGCGATCGGCATGGTACACCGTCATTTCCTGAGTGGCGACCTGCCGTTGCTCCGTACTGACATCACACAACCAGCCGGTGAAAGCCCGTTGGTGCGCGTCCGGGACGATGTCGAGAACATTCTTCCCGACGATCTCCGACTCGGCATAGCCCAGTACTTGTTGTTCCCGTTCATTGACGGCAACAACGAACCCCGTTGCACTCACCATGAACACAGAATCAGCCACGAAGTCGAACAAGGCCTTGTAGCGGGCTTGAGATACCGTCAGCTGCTGTGTGCGCTCCGACACCACCTGTTCCAATCCCACGGTGTACCGCTGGATCTCCTGCTCTAACCGACGCCGTTCGGTCACATCTCGAACGAAAGCGCGCGAGTGAATCAGCCCGCCTCGTTCTTGATCGAACAGGGCAGTTCCATGAACCTCCACATCCATCAAGCGGCCATCTTTGGCCAACAGCACGGTTTCCATCGAGCTTTGGCCGTGCGACACGAGTCGTTCAAAAAACTGCAATACGTTCAATTCCTGTCCGTTGCGAACAAAATCCAAAAGTTTCAGGCCTAACATCTCGTCAGGAGAATATCCCAGTTTGTCGAGACCGGTCTTATTGACATGTACTAGATGCCCGCCTCGATCAAGCTGGAAAATCATTTCAGGAGCATGTTCGATCAAATCTCGAAATTTCTCCTCCACCCGACGAACCTCAGCCATCCGCTGTTCAATCTGCCCAAATGACCGCTGCAGATTGCTCGCCATCTGATTGAATGCATGCGCCAACCCTTCGATTTCGTCCCCCGTCGTGAGCTCTAATCGTTGCTCCAATCGCCCACTTCCGATCTGCTGCACGCCATCATGCAACACCTGGATCGGCCGAGCGATTCGGCGCGCGACGATCACTCCTATTACGGAAAGCACGACCAACACCATCATGCCGAATAACAAGACCTTGCCCATCAGCTCGCCCAGTGGGGCAAAGATCTCCGATGGATCCTGGCGCACCACAGCGATCCAGCGCCTCCCACCGATACTACCGGTCGCAAGCTGATCGACAAACCGCACCGGTGCAAACCCGATCAGGGCGCGCTTGTTTCCGTGTGAATCGTCGGCGGCCACGGCCCATCCAGGCTTCGGAGATCCCAGCGTGCTGATCAATTCGGCATCGATCGAGTGGGCCTCGGGTGCAAGGACTGGACAAATCACCACACCCCCATCTGAGGCAAACAACATGGCATGGCCTGTCACGCCGAAGGAGGCCTCGGCGATGGACTGGAACAATGTGTCACGCCGAAGCAGGATCGTCACGGCACCGATCACAGCCCGACGTTGATCATCCAGAATTGGCGCGGCCACGACGACCATGTGAGTGCCAAACGCTGGGTCGAAGGCAATTTCACCCACATACGGCTGCTGGCTGCCGCTTTTGACCACAGCTTGCCACCAGGCGGTTTTGGCATAGGAATACTCTACCTGAGGAATCGAACTGACGACTAAGGCTCCCTGTCCGTCGGTGACTAAAATGCCGACATAGTCAGATTTTCGAATCTCGTGCCATCGAATCAAGTAGTTGGTCACGATTCGGTTGACGAAGAGCGGAAATTCGCTTCGTTTGGTGCGCTGCCCCCACCGCTGTTGCCAATCCTTGATGATATCCGAAATGCTCTGAGCGTCTTTGCCCTCGTACGTTCGGTTGGCTTCAGAAACCGCGGTGCGAAGAAATGGCGTAGTCGCGAGTTGTTGGGCCTCGTTCATGCCCCGCGTAACATGCATTTCGATCCGGCGGGCGGCCTCGACGGCCACTTCTTTGAAATTCGTCCCCGTCGACTCCTGCAAGGCGCGTCGTTCTTCGACATAGATGAGGGCAAGCATGAGGGTCAGCGGCAGGAGACCGACCATCACGATCGCCGCGATGATCTTCTGCTGGAGACTGTGAGACCGGCTCCAGAGATTCATACAGGTGCCTTTGAAGGGCGAGCTAGCTCAGGATACTGCGGCTGGATTTCGAATTTCCAGACCGTCGAACATGACCTGGACGAATTTCAGAATCTGTTGATCTGACGATCTGACGAATACCTTCCATTTCCGACAAGTCGACAAACCATCAGATCAACAGATTTGGGCTATGACCGTTTCAAGAGGC
>JANPKE010000126.1:0-1521 GCA_031425875.1 Nitrospirota bacterium | reverse complement strand
ATTTCATGAAAGCCCGCTCCAGGCATTTCGACACCTCACGGCTTGGACTACGCCGATGGAGGCGGTGAACTCAGAGACCGGGAAGATGTTGGTTCCAGCTTTGGCCCTCCCGCATTTTCGTTTCTCAAGCGTCACACGGTTCTAGCTGTCTCATGAGGACTCCAAACATATTTAATCGGCCGCAGAATAAAAGGGTTGACTCTTCTCTGCGTGAGGAGTAGGTACAATAAAGGTATCCCACTAGGTCTGATTGAAGGGGGGATCAGCCAGATGGCCCCGCGATTCAATAAAGAACCCATCAACCTCATTCACCGAATCCCATCACAGAAGCAGATTGATGAAGCTCGGCCGGTCGCCACGCCCTACGGTCAGATCCTGCTCAATGCTAGCGCCCTGTGCTGGCGCAAGGTGGTTGACCTCTTTGCCTACGTCACGCGCTATGAGGATGAGATCCATCCACGCCTTCGTAAACCCCTTGCGCTCCCTGACCGAACGATGGAGCGGGCTACGATCCAAGGGCAGGGTTCCGGCTGGTCGAATGGAGTGGGGGAGCCAATCCAGGAAGCAGAGGGCTCGGTGGCCGCGAAGGTCACAATCCTACAACAGCCGTCTCCGGTGCCGACTCTTGTTCGGTCGGAAGAAGTCGCCGAAATCCGAGCCTGCATGGTCGGGCAACAAGATGAGATTGCCCGGCTGACGTCGCACATTCAAGAGCTGACTTCCTTGGTTACCTCTCAGCAAGAGGTTCTCGTTCATCTTGGAAAAGAGCTGGAAGCCGGTACCTTTTCACCAGTATCCACCAGCACGGCAGCTGCCTCTCTGAAGCGAAACCGTATCGGTCGGAAGAAACCGACGGTCAGCGAGACGCCCAATCTTCCTCAGGAACATGAACGCCCGTTTCCTCCTCAGGAAAGTGACGGTCAGTCGCTCCATCTGTAAGCTCGGCCCGGTTAGCCGTTGGCGCTGAATACTGCTCGATCTCTTCACCCCTAGAAAAGGGCCAGTTCTACCGACCCGACCACGATCCCGTCATACAGGCGCATCTGTTCCTCTAGCCAGATAGGGGTCCCCTCTGCTAAAAATCCGGCAATGACCATCGTTCGTGTCCTCTTGTGGGCTGTGCTGTGGCTCGGCCTGTTGACGATCGATCTCAGTGCGGCCCCTGAACGTTCTACCGCTCGGGTGCCCCTCTTTGAGAATCTCGGTACCCTCCATCACCCCATCACCACGAGTTCACACGAGGCGCAACAATACTTTGATCAAGGTTTGCGGTTCGTGTACGCCTTCAACCATGAAGAGGCGATCCTGGCCTTCGAAGAAGCCGCTCGACTGGACCCCTCTGCCGCCATGGCCTATTGGGGGGTGGCGCTCGCATCGGGTCCGAACATCAATGCTGCGATGGATAAGGCTGCCGAACGACGGGCGTTGGATGCCGTACAAAAGGCTCGCGCACATCGTGCCGGCTCGAGCGCAGCCGAACAGGCCTATATTGATGCGATCGGTAAGCGATACGAGCTCAGA
>JANPKE010000125.1:0-2699 GCA_031425875.1 Nitrospirota bacterium | reverse complement strand
GCGCTGGCGACGTTTCATGATGTCTTGGCTGTGGTCGGGGCGTTCTATCTCCTGGACAAAGAAATTACGCTTCTGATCGTGACAGCACTTTTGACGTTGGCTGGCTATTCACTAACCGATACAGTCGTGGTATTCGATCGGATCAGGGAAAACTTAAAATCGCGTCGTCGGGAGAGCGAGGAAGCGACGATCAACACCGCCATTAACCAGGTGTTGAGCCGTACGATCGTCACCAGTCTGACCGTCGTGCTCGTCCTGATCCCGTTGACCCTTGCAGGAGGAGAAGTGCTGCACGATTTCTCACTTGCGCTGCTCTGGGGTGTGATTTTCGGCACCTATTCATCAGTCTTCGTGGCCAGCCCACTCTTGCTCTTGTGGCCGGGAGCCTCGGGTCGCCTCTTGAAACGGTCATAGCCCGTACCTGTTGATCTGATGGTTTGTCGACTTGTCGGAAATGGAAGGTATTCATCAGATCAACAGATTCTGAAATTCGTCCAGGTCATGTTCGACGGTCTGGAAATTCGAGATCCAGCCAAAGTATCCTGAGGTAGCTCGCCCTTCAAAGGCACCTGTATGAATCTCTGGAGCCGGTCTCACAGTCTCCAGCAGAAGATCATCGTGGCGATCGTGATGGTCGGTCTCCTGCCGCTGACCCTCATGCTTGCCCTCATTTATGTCGAAGAACGACGCGCCTTGCAGGAGTCGACGGGGACCAATTTCAAAGAAGTGGCCGTCGAGGCCGCCCGCCGGATCGAAATGCATGTTACGCGGGGCATGAACGAGGCCCAACAACTCGCGACCGCGCCATTTCTTCGCACCGCCGTTTTGGAAGCCAACCGAACGTACGAGGGCAAAGACGCTCAGAGCATTTCCGACATCATCAAGGATTGGCAACAGCGGTGGGGGCAGCGAGACAAGCGAAGCGAATTTCCCCTCTTCGTTAACCGGATTGTCACCAATTATTTGATCCGATGGCACGAGATTCGAAAGTCAGACTATGTCGGCATCTTGGTGACCGATGGACAGGGAGCGTTGGTGGTCAGTTCGATTCCCCAGGTCGAATATTCCTATGCCAAGACCGCCTGGTGGCAGGCCGTGGTCAAAGGCGGCAGCCTGCATCCTTATGTGGGTGAAATCGCCTTCGACCCAGCCTTTGGGACTCACGTCGTCATCGTAGCTGCACCGATTTTGGATGATCAACATCGGATGGTGGTCGGCGCCGTGACGATTCTTCTTCGGCGTGACACATTGTTTCAATCCATTGCTGAGGGTTCGTTCGACGTGACAGGCCATGCCATGTTGTTCACCTCGGACGGGGGTGTTGTGATTTGTCCTGTTCTTCCGCCAGAAGCACACTCGATCGATTCTGAATTGGTCAGTATGCTGGGGGCTCCGAAGCCAGGATGGGCAGTGGCCGCCGACGACTCGCACGGAAACAAGCGCGCCCTGATCGGGTTTGCACCGGTACGGTTTGCCGATCAGCTTGCAACAGGCAGTATTGGAGGGAAGCGCTGGATTACGGTAGCTCGTCAAGATCCATCAGAGACTTTTGCCCCACTGGGGGAGTTGATGGTCAAGGTCTTGTTATTCGGCATGATGGTGTTAGTTGTACTCTCTATAACAGGAGTGATCGTCGCCCGACGAATCGTTCGGCCGATCCGGATGTTGCATGATGGTGTACAGCAGATCGGGAGTGGACGCTTAGAGCAAAGACTGGAGATCAAGACTGGTGACGAAATTGAACGATTAGCTCAAGCGTTCAATCAGATGGCGAGCAATCTGCAACGCTCATTTGGGCAGATCGAACAGCGGATGACAGAGGTTCGGCAGTTGGAAGAGAAGTATCGGGATTTGATCGAACATGCGCCGGAAATGATCTGTCAATTTGATCGAGATGGTCGGCTGGTCCATGTCAATAAAACCGGCCTCGATAAACTCGGATATACCCATGACGAAGTGTTGGGAATGAAACTGTGGGACCTCGTTCCGATCGGACAGGAATCACAGGTGTCCCACTTTCTCGAGCAGCTTGCCTGTTTGGGGCAGGGCGCAATTGAAACGATCCTATTGGCGAAGGATCACCGATCGATCGAAGTGGAAATTCATGCGACGGCGCTTTTGAATCAAGCGCGAGGGGGACTGGTTCACTCTCGTGCGTTCGTCCGAGATGTGACGGAACGGCGCCGGTTAGAGCTGGAACTTCAGCGGTACACGATCGGGCTTGAGCAGGCGGTGTCGGAGCGTACACAGCAGCTGACAGCATCACAAGCCCGCTATAAGACCCTCTTCGATTTCGTCGCTGATTCGGTGTTTATGGTGAGTGCGACAGGGGCAGTCGTGGCCGTCAATGAACGGGAACAGCACGTACTGGGCTATGCCGAGTCGGAGATCGTCGGGAAGAACGTTCTCGACATCGTCCCGGACGCGCACCACCGGGCCTTCACAGGCTGGTTGTGTGATGTCAGTACGGAGCAACGGCAGGTCACCACTCAGGAAATGACTGTGTACCATGCCGATCGCCATGAGCTCCCGGTGGAAATGGACTTGATTCGCGTCGATGGGACCGAACAATTGCTGGTGATGGTGCAGCTTCGCGATATTACCGATCGGAAAAAGCTCGAACGCCAACTGCATTCATACCGAGAAGATCTTGAGCTGAAAGTCCGGGAGCGCACCAGAGAGATCGAAGAGACCAAGCA